>NZ_BAAAMR010000030.1:0-90658 GCF_039529375.1 Actinomadura napierensis | reverse complement strand
GCCGGCGCCGGCTGCGACCAGCCGGCGCCTCCCGTGCCGGCGCGTCGCCGCCGCGAGCATCCGGTTCCAGCGGACGGACAGCTCGGACGGCGGCTTGGCGTGCCGCCCGCGCGAGGGTTCGGCGGGAGTCTCGTTCACGACGGCACTTTACTGCCGTTGCGTCCGGATTCTGGGCGGATCCTAGGGATCTGTACGTTCCCGTCGGGCAAGATCCCGGATGCGCCGTTACGGGAGGTGGGAAATCAGCTCGGCGAGGGGCTTGCGCCTGCCGGTGTAGAAGGGGATCTCCTCCCGCGTGTGCAGCCGGGCGCGCGCGCCGCGCAGGTGCCGCATCAGGTCGACGATGCGATGCAGCCCGTCGGCCTCGAACGCCAGCATCCACTCGTAGTCGCCCAGCGCGAACGCCGACACGGTGTTGGCGCGGACGTCAGGGTAGTCGCGCGCCATCTTGCCGTGCTCGGCGAGCATCGCGCGGCGCTCCTCGTCCGGCAGCAGGTACCACTCGTAGGACCGGACGAACGGGTACACGCACACGTAGCCGCGCGGCTCCTCCTCGGCGAGGAACGCCGGGATGTGGCTCTTGTTGAACTCGGCGGGACGGTGCAGCGCCATCTGCGACCACACGGGCTCGCTCGCCCGGCCCACGGCGGTGCGGCGGAACCGGGTGTAGACCTCCTGGAGGTCGTCGGGGCTGGACGCGTGCCACCAGAACATGTAGTCGGCGTCCGCGCGCAGGCCCGCGACGTCGTAGGAGCCGCGGGTGGTGACGTCCTTCTCGGCCATCTGGTCGAGCAGGTCCTGCACCTCGGCGGCGTGCTGCTCGCCGAGGGCGCCGGTGTCGCGCACCTTGAACACCGACCACATCGTGTAGCGGATGACGTTATTGAGTTCGCGTGCCTTCGGCTTCGCCGCCGGCTCCGTGCCTGACATCGTTGGTTCCTCCTCGACTGCGCAGATGGTCCAGCACCCGGTCGGCCGCCGCGGTCGCCGAGGCGACGCACGCGGGGATCCCCAGGCCGTCGTAGGCCGCGCCGGCGACGGCGAGCCCCGGCTCGCGGGCGACCGCGGCGCGGACCCCGGCCACGCGGTCGGCGTGGCCCACGTTGTACTGCGGCAGGCCCCCGCCCCAGCGGGTCACCCGGCCCTCGACGGGCAGCTCGGTGACGCCGGCGGTGGCGGCCAGCTCCGCCATCGCGGCGGCCTTCAGCTCGTCGTCGGGCCGCTGGAGCACGTGCTCCTCGCCGAACCGGCCGATGGAGCACCGGACGGCGATCACGCCCGGGTCGCGGTCGCGCAGATGGGGCCATTTTACCGAGCTGAAGGTGACGGCCTTGACGCCCCGGCCGCCCGCCCCGGTGTCGCTCTCCACGCCCGGGACGAGGTACCCGCTACCCTCCGGCGGCTTCGGGAACGCCGAGGCCTGGTAGGCGAGGGTGACGATCGCCATGCTCGCGTACTCGATGCCGGCGAGCGCCCGTCCCGCGGCGGGCACCTCGTGGCCCAGCAGCCGGGACGCGGGCGCCGCGGGCACCGCGATCACGACGGCGTCGGCGTCGACGTGCTCGGGGGCGCGGGCGGACCCGACGGTGAGCCGCCAGCCGTCGGGGCGGCGCCGCAGCTCGCGGACCGTCGCGTTCACCCGGACCGTTCCGCCGGCCGCCTCGATGTCGGCCGCGACCAGCGGCGGCAGCGTGCCGAGCCCGCCGGGCAGGGTCGCGAAGACCGGGCCGGGGTCCTTCGGCGCCGACTCCCGGATGCCCTGGACGGCGTTGATCAGCGAGCGGTGGGCGCGCGCGGCGGCGGCGACGGCGGGCAGCGTGGAGTCGAACGACAGCCGCTCGGCGCGGCCGGCGTAGACGCCGCCGAGCAGCGGCTCGACGAGCCGGTCGACGACCTCGCGGCCCATCCGGGCGCCGATGTAGTCGGCGACGGACACGTCGTCGCCGCGCGGCGTCTCGGGCAGCACCAGGTCAAGGGGCACGCGGGCCAGCCCGGCCGGCGACAGCACCTGGGACGTGGCGAGCGCCTTCACGTCGGACGGGACGCCCATCACCTGCCCGGACGGGATCGGCCGCAGCGCGCCGCGGCTGAGGATCGCCGAGGACGTCGTGCCGGGGTGCACCAGGTCGCCGCCGCGGCCGAGGTCGCGGACCAGGCCGAGCCCCTCGGGGCGGCGGGCGAGCATCGCCTCGGCGCCCTCGTCCACCGGGACGCCGGCGACCTCGCTGACCTGCAGCTTGCCGCCGATCCGCGGGGAGCCCTCCAGCACGGTCACCCGCACGCCGGCACGGGCGAGCGCGCGCGCGGCGGTGAGGCCCGCGATGCCGCCCCCGACGACGACGGCGTGCGCGGCGGGTCGAGACGGGGTCATGCGCCCAGCCTTCCAGACGCCCCCTGCCACCGCGCACCGGGGCGCCCGTGACCCTGCACGCCCGTGACCCGGGCGTGCCCGGGCCGTGGCCGGATCGCGACCCGGCCGCCGGAACGGTGATCTGCGCCACTTCGTCCAAGGCTCATGCTGAACGTCAGAAGCGTCAGGCAGATCCCGTACGCACTGATCGTCCTCGCGCTGGCCGGGACCCTGGCCGGGACGCTGGCCGCGTGCGGAGGCGGCGGATCGTCCGATTCGTCGGCGAACGGCCTGAGCCGCGAAGCCGCGACCCCGGCCTCGCCGGGCGGGCCCAAGGCCGCGGCCGGAGCGCTCGACGAGCGCAAGGGCGCCGGCAGGCCCGGCGCGGGGACGAACGGGAACGCCTCGACGCAGCCGCCGCTGCCGGCCGGACGCGCGGTCGTCTACACGGCGACGCTGCGGGTCCGCGCCAAGAACGTGGACGCGTCCGCGTCCACGGCCAAGCAGATGGCGGGCGCGGCCGGCGGTTACGTCGAGCACGAGTCCGGCTCGAGCGACCCGCCCGGCTCGACGATCACGCTGAAGATCCCCTCCGACCGGTACGCGGGCGTGCTGGACCAGCTGTCGAAGCAGCTCGGCACCAAGCTGTCGCTGAGCCAGCAGGCCGACGACGTGACCGGCGAGGTCGCCGACGTCGACAGCCGGGTCCGGTCCGCGAAGGCCGCGCTCGCCTCGTTCCGCAAGCTGCTGGACAAGGCCACGACGGTCGGCGAGGTCATCGACGTCGAGCAGGAGATCGCCTCCCGGGAGGCCGACCTGGAGTCGCTGCAGGCGCGCCAGAAGGCGCTGGGCCAGAGCACTCAGTACGCCACGGTGACGGTCACGCTGGAGGCCGCGGCCCAGCCCGTGCGGCGGCACGAGGACCGGGGCGGGTTCGTCGGCGCGCTCGGCGACGGATGGCACGCCTTCACCGGCTTCCTCGGCGGCGTCGCCGTCGTGCTCGGCTGGCTGCTGCCCTTCCTGGTCGCGGCCGCGATCATCGCCGCGCCGGTGCTCGCCTACCGCAACCGCCGCCGCGTCCGCAGGCCCGCGGAGCAGGCCGCCGACGAGCCCGCCAAGGAGCCCGCCGCGGTGGGTGCGAGCGGCTCAGGCGGGACGGGCGACTCCGAGGGCGAGCGGGCGCCGGACGAGGCGCCGCCCGCCGGGTAGCCGTCCTGTCAGTTCCCGGTGCCCGCCTCGTGGACCAGGTCGACGAGGCGGGCCAGCACGTCCGGGTTCGTGGACGGCAGCACGCCGTGGCCGAGGTTGAAGATGTGGCCCTCGGCCGTGCGGCCCCGGGCCAGCACGTCCAGCGCCCGCCGCTCGACCGTCTCCCACGGCGCGAACAGCACCGCCGGGTCGAGGTTGCCCTGCAGCGCCTTGCCCGGCTCGACGCGGCGGACCGCCTCGTCCAGCGGGACGCGCCAGTCGACGCCGACGACGTCCGCGCCGGCCTCGCCCATCAGGCCGAGCAGTTCGCCGGTGCCGACGCCGAAGTGGATGCGCGGGACGCCCAGCGGCTCGATCTCGGCGAAGATCCGGCTGGTGTGCGGCAGCACCGAGGCGCGGTAGTCCTCCGGCGCGACCGAGCCGACCCAGGAGTCGAACACCTGGATCGCGCTCGCGCCCGCCGCGATCTGCACCTTCAGGAACGCGATCGTGATGTCGGCGAGCCGGCCCATGAGCCGGTCCCACAGCTCGGGCTCGCCGTACATGATCGCCTTGGTGCGCTCCTGGTTCTTGGACGGCCCGCCCTCGATCAGGTAGGACGCGAGCGTGAACGGGGCGCCCGCGAAGCCGATCAGCGGCGTGGCCCCGAGCTCCCCGACCAGCCCCTGAACGGCCTCGGTGACGTAGGGCACGTCGGCGGGCTCGAGCGGGCGCAGCGCGTCCAGTCCCGAGGCGTCCCGGATCGGGTCGGCGATCACCGGACCGACGCCGGGCTTGAGGTCGAGGTCGACGCCGATGGCCTTGAGCGGCACCACGATGTCGCTGAAGAAGATCGCCGCGTCCACCCCGTACCGCCGCACCGGCTGCATCGTGATCTCCACGATCATGTCCGGGCGGGCGCACGACTCCAGCATCGGCACGCCCTCGCGGATCCGCAGATACTCTGGCAGCGCCCGGCCCGCCTGGCGCATGAACCACACCGGGGTGCGCGGCGCGGGACGGCGGCGGCACGCCAGCAGGAACGGGCTCTCGGCGAGCGGGCCGCTTTTGTCAGGGGGGTTCGGAGCGGCGTCGTTGGAGCGGGCGGCGTCAGCGGTCACGTTGTGATGGTCCCACGAACACCCGTTCCGGGCGCACCGGGGTGACACCGAAGTGACGGCGGTGACCCATGAAGTTCCGGACACGCCGAGCGAAGTCCCGCATTCTGTCACCGGCGCGTGCGAACGTGATGCGTGTCATAGCCGAGGGAGGTTCCCCCTTGTACTGCTCCACCTGCGGTGATGAACGTATGTTCGAGCAGCCGCCGTGTCCGGACGGGCACGGTGCGGAGTGCCCCGAGCGGGTCTGCGTCGAGTGCGGGATGGCCGTCCTGGTCGACCCGCCGCTGACGGCCCCCCGGGCGTCCTCCGGCCGGCCCGTTCCCGCCGGGTCCTCCGGCGCCGCGGACCCCGGCCGCGGCGGCTCATCGCCGGCCGCATCCACGCGGGCCGTGGCCTGAGCGCCCCGGCCCCCGAGACGAAACCCACTGTGCTGTGCCTGCATCCCCCCCGTACCCTCCCGTCGCGCGCGGCGGCACCCCGTCCCGGCACCACCGACACGAGTCCCGCCCCCGCACCGAGGCCGGTCCGCCCATGAACCCTCCCGCCTTCCAGCGGGCCCTGGACACGCTGCGCGAGATCCTCGACGGCCCCGGCGTCCGCCCCGAGCTCGACCTGGAGGACATGCCCGCCCCGCAGAGCCTGGCCCCGTACGCCGCGGCCATGTCCGGGTCGGTCTACCGCGACGACGACACCGAGGTCGCGATGGGCCGGCTCATCGTGCTGTACGACCCCGAGGGCGCCAAGGGCTGGACGAACGGCTTCCGGATCGTCGCCTACATCCGCGCCGACCTCGAACCGGAGATCGCCGCCGACGAGCTGATCGGCTCCGTCGCCTGGGACTGGCTGCTCGAGGCGCTCGAGCCGGCCGGCTACGCGGGCGTCTCCGGGACGATCACCCGCGCGGTGTCGGAGAGCTTCGGCGACAAGCGCGACGAACCGTCCACCACGGAGCTGGAGCTGCGCGCCTCCTGGTCGCCGACCGGCGACGACCTGGCCGGGCACGTCACGGCCTGGTGCGAGGTGATGTGCACCACCGCGGGCCTGCCCCCGGCCGGTGTCGCCGCGCTGCCGGACCGGCCGGGCGGCACGGGCACCTGACTCGGCGAAGCCGACCGGGGAGCGTGGGGGGTCGTCCCTCCTCGGGAAGCACTGAGAGCGACGTACGGTAGGGGACGTGAGCACAGCGTCCGGAACCGAGGCGGCGGGGGAGAACACGGGAAAAGTGGGAGTGTCCGAAACACGTGCCACCGGTCCCGACCGGGACCCCGGTGGCGAGGAGGCCGCCGCACGGCCGGCGGGCGGGAAGAAGCCGGGCGGGCCGCGCAAGGCGGTGCCCGCGGAGTCCGGCCCGGCGGAGGAGGCCGGCCCGGGCGGCGGGAACGGCGCCGCGGCGCCGGGCCCCGCCTCCGGCGCGCAGGCGCCCGAGAAGCCGGCCGGCGAGAAGACGGACGCCGAGCAGCCGGACGGCGAGGAGCGGCCCCCGGCCGTCCTGCTGCTGGAGCCGCGCGAGGGCGTCCCCCCGGTCGTGGTCGACCAGGACGAGCTGGAACGCGTCATCGCCGCGTTCGCCGCCGGCACCGGCCCGGTCGCCGTTGACGCCGAGCGGGCGTCCGGCTACCGGTACGGGCAGCGCGCCTACCTGATCCAGCTGCGCCGCGCGGGCGCGGGCACCGCGCTGATCGACCCGATCGCGTGCCCCGACCTGTCCGTGCTGGACGCGGCGCTCGCCGACGCCGAGATGGTGCTGCACGCCGCCAACCAGGACCTGCCCTGCCTGTCGGAGGTCGGCCTCGTCCCGAAGCGGCTGTTCGACACCGAGCTGGCCGGGCGGCTGCTCGGCTACCCGCGCGTCGGCCTCGGCTCCATGGTCGAGAACGTGCTGGGGTTCCTGCTGGAGAAGGGGCA
This sequence comes from Actinomadura napierensis, assembly GCF_039529375.1. Classification (NCBI taxonomy): domain Bacteria; kingdom Bacillati; phylum Actinomycetota; class Actinomycetes; order Streptosporangiales; family Thermomonosporaceae; genus Actinomadura; species Actinomadura napierensis. Next base: position 84,094 of record NZ_BAAAMR010000030.1, on the reverse strand, counting down.
CTCCGCCGCCGACTGGTCCACCCGCCCCCTCCCCGAGGACTGGCTGCGCTACGCGGCGCTGGACGTCGAGCTGCTGGTGGAGCTGCGCGTCGCGCTGGAGGCCGAGCTGCGGGAGGCCGGCAAGCTGGAGTGGGCGCTGGAGGAGTTCGAGGCGATCCTGACCACCCCGCCGAAGCCGCCGCGCGCCGACCCGTGGCGCCGCACGTCCGGGATCCACCGGATCCGCAACCGGCGCGCGCTGGCGACCGTCCGGGAGGTGTGGGAGGCCCGCGACAAGATCGCCCGCGAGCGCGACCTGTCCCCCGGCCGGGTGCTGCAGGACGCGGCGATCGTCGAGCTGGCGCTGAACCCGCCGAAGACCCCCGCCGACCTGCAGGCGCTGCCCACCATGCGGGGCCGCGGCGCCCGCCGGCACCAGTCGGCGTGGCTGCGCGCGGTGTCGCGGGCCCGCGCGGTGCCCGAGCGGCAGCTGCCCGAGTCGAACCTGCCCGGCGACGGGCCGCCGCCCGCGCACCGCTGGGCCGACCGCGACCCCGAGGCCGCCAAGCGGCTGACCGCCGCCCGCGCCGTCGTCGCCGCGCTCGCCGACGAGCACGCGATGCCGTCGGAGAACCTGATCCAGCCCGACTTCGTCCGCCGGCTGGCGTGGACGCCCCCGGACGAGCCGTCCGCGTCGGCGATCGGCGCCGCGCTGCGCGGGCTCGGCGCGCGGCGCTGGCAGGTCGAGCTGACGGCGCAGCCGATCGCGCGCGCGTTCCTGCGGCTGGACTTCCCGGCGCAGTGATCCGCCCGCCCCCGCGCGTCCCGGCGCGGGGGCTCCGGCCTGCGAGGCGCGTCTCGCCGGACGGGGTAAGGCGATCGGGTCTTGCGGGGGCCGCCGCCGAGGCACAGACTGGCTTAGGTTAGCTTTGCCTAAACCATCCGTGTTTCTCGAGGAGGGCAGCGATGCTCCTGGGCAACTTCCTCATCGGAATGCGCGAGGGTCTGGAGGCCGCCCTGGTCGTCAGCATCCTCATCGCCTATCTGGTGAAGACCGGCAACCGCCGGGCCCTCGTCCCGGTCTGGACGGGCATCGCGATCGCGGTCGCCCTCGCCGCCGGGTTCGGCATCGCGCTCACCGCCGCGTCCTCGGAGATGCAGTTCAAGACGCAGGAGCTGTTCGGCGGCGTCCTGTCGATCGTCGCGGTCGGCCTGGTCACCTGGATGGTCTTCTGGATGCGCAAGACCGCCCGGTTCATGAAGTCGGAACTGGAGGGCAAGCTCGAGGGGGCGCTGAACGTCGGGCCGCTCGCGCTCGCCGCCGTCGCGCTGCTGTCGGTCGGCCGCGAGGGCATCGAGACCGTGCTGTTCCTGTGGACCAACATCCAGAGCTCCTCCGGCGGCTCCACCCAGCCGATCATCGGCGCGGCCCTCGGCCTGGTCGTCGCGATCGTGCTCGGCTACCTGCTCTACCGCGGCGGCCTCAAGATCAACCTGGGCCGGTTCTTCACCTGGACGGGCGGCGCGCTGATCGTCGTCGCGGCGGGCGTGTTCGGCTACGGCTTCCACGACCTGCAGGAGGCCGACGTGCTGCCCGGCCTGAACTCGGTCGCGCTCGAACCGCACGTGTTCTTCGACAAGCTCGGCACCCCCGGCGACTGGCTGCAGACCGTCCTGCAGGGCGTCCTGAACATCACCCCGCAGATCACCTGGCTCCAGCTGATCATGTGGGCGGCGTACCTGGTGCCGGTGATGGCGCTGTTCCTGCGCAAGACCGGGCCGTCCCGGCCGGCTCCGGCCGCGAAGAAGACCGTCGAGCCGGCGCCGAGCTCCTGACCGTCACAGATCGGGCAGCGGGTCGCGGGGCAGGCTGTCGCGGGCGAAGATCTCGCTGTCGGCCGCGTTGACGACCGGGACGTACTCGTCGTCCACCTCGAACGCGGCGCCGGCGAACTCGAACGACGCTCCGCCGCCGGTCTCCACCGGGCCGATCCGGGTCTCGCGCGGGTAGGAGCCCCAGATGCTCTTCGGCGTGCTGCGGCTCAGCGAGCCGGTCGAGATCACCGTGACCTGGTCGTCGGTGACGACGAAGATGTAGCCCGCCCCGCCGCCGTAGGCCATCGCGGGGAAGATGTAGCGGATCTCTCCGTCGGCACCGAGGAACTCGCGGCAACGCTCGCGCAGCGGACGTGGCACGGGCATGGCTGTGCGGGCACCTCCCGGGAGGGACGTCGTCGGTGCCCCCATCATGCACCGGCCCGCCGGATCATGGCCAGGGACGCGTCACACCGTGGCCAGCGCGGCCGTCGGCGACAGCCGCGCCGCCCGCATCGCCGGGTACAGGCCGGCGACCGTCCCGATCAGCAGCGTCGCGCCCAGCGCGCCGGCCGGCGCCCACGCCGGCACCACCGGCGGCCAGCCCTTCGCCGCCGCGAACCCGGCGGTCACCGCCGCGCCGAGCAGCACGCCCACCGCACCGCCGAACGCCGACAGCAGCAGCGACTCGGCCAGGAACTGGACGCGGACCTGGCCGCGCGTCGCGCCGAGCGAGCGGCGCAGCCCGATCTCGCGGCGCCGCTCCAGCACCGAGATCACCATCGTGTTCGCCACCCCGACGCCGCCGACCAGCAGCGCCACCGCGCCCAGCCCGAGCAGCAGCCCAGTGAACGCGCCGGCCGCCTCCGCCTTCGCCTGCAGCGCGTCCGACGGCCGGCTGACCTCGACCTCCTCGGGGTGCTCCGGGTTCACGGTGCGGGCGAGGACGTCCCGGACGCCGTCCACCGACGCGTCCGTGGAGCGCTCGTAGATCGTCGTCGGATGGCCGTCGAAGCCGAGGTAGCGCTCCGCCGCGTCCCAGCCGACCAGCGCGGACCGGTCGATCTCCGGCGCCAGCTCCGCCGGCCGCAGCACGCCTAGCACGACGAACCACCGGCCGCCGGCGTACACCCGGCCGCCCGCCGCGTCCACGCCGAGCCGCCGTGCCGCCTCCGCGCCGAGCACCACGCCCGGATACCGCTCGGTCACGGTGTTCGGCCACCGGCCGCTCGCGACGCCGGTGCCGAGCGTCGCGAGCAGGTCCGGCGACGCCGCCTGCACCGCGATGCCCTGCGTGACCTCCACCGGGATCCGGTCGGTGCGGCGCACCGTCGCGTCCACCGACCCGGTCGCGCCGACGCCGGTGACCGGCCCGATCCGCCGGACCATCTCCGGCGCCGCCTCCGGCAGTTCCGCCTGGTCGCCGAACAGCGTCTTGCCCGGCTTGGCCGTCAGCAGGTTCGTGCCGAGCCGGTCCAGCCGCCGCAGCAGGTCCTCCTTGCTGGACGACGAGATCCCGATGACCGCGACCATCGTCGCGATCCCGATCGCGATGCCGAGCGCCGACAGCACGACCCGGGCCGGGCGCGCCCGCAGCCCGCCGAGCCCGACCCGCACCACGTCCCGCGGCCCGAGCCGCGCCGGAGTGAGCCCGCTCATCGGCTCGTCACCCCCGCCCGCTCGCCCGCGACGACCAGCCCGTCCCGGACCCTGATCCGTCGCGGCGCACGGGCCGCGACGTCCAGGTCGTGCGTGATGACCGCGACGGTGGTGCCGGACCGGTTCAGCTCATCCAGGAGGGCCAGCACCCCGGCTCCGGCCGCCGTGTCGAGGTTGCCGGTCGGCTCGTCGGCCAGCAGCAGGTCCGGCCCGCCCGCGACCGCGCGCGCCACCGCGACCCGCTGCTGCTCGCCGCCCGACAGCTCGTGGGGCCGATGCCCGGCCCGGTCCGCGAGCCCCACCCGCTCCAGCGCCTCCCCCGCCTGCTTCCTCCGCTCCTTCAGGCCCCTGCCGCTGTAGAGCAGGCCGTCGGCCACGTTGTCGAGCGCGCTGACGCCCGGCGCGAGATGGAACTGCTGGAAGACGAACCCGATGTGCCGAGCCCGCAGCGCGGATAGCTCGCGGTCGCTCAATCCGGCCACGTCGTGCCCCGCCACCCTCACCCTGCCCGCCGTCGGCCGGTCGAGCGTCCCGATCATGTGCAGCAGCGTCGACTTCCCCGACCCGGACGGCCCGACGATCGCGACCAGCTCCCCCGTCCCGATCACCAGGTCCACGCCCCGCAGGGCCGCGACGCTCGCGTACTCCTTCGTCACCCCGGCCAGCTCGACGATGGCGTCGCCGGCCGCGCGCTCTCCGAGCCTCATTCGGCCGGCACCCCCACCTGGACGCCTTCGCGGACACCGTCGCCCTCGACCTCGACCCGCCCGCCGCCGAACGCCCCCGTCCGCACCGGGACGAGCCGCCGCCGCGCCCCGTCCACGATCTCCAGCCCGAAGCCGCCCTCCCTGAGCGCCAGCAGCGCCTCCACCGGCACCGACAGCACGTTCTTCCGCCGCTCGCTCTCTAGCTCCACGCTGACCGGCGCCTCGTCCAGCCGGCCCGTGCCCTTGCCGCTCAGCGACACGTCGACGCCCACGGTGGTCTTCTGATCCTGCCCCGAGCCGGTCGTCTCGGCGACGCTGCCGACCTTGCTGACCGTCCCCTTCACGGTCGTCCCGCCGGGCAGCTCGACCTGCACCTTCTCCCCCTTGCGCGCCATGTCCTGCTTGTCGGCGTCCAGGTCGATGTGAACGACCCGCCGCGTCCCGGCCACGGTCAGCACCGGCTGCCCCTGAACGGCCCGCTTCCCCTCGGGCGCCTTCACGTCCTTCACCCTCACGGCGCCGTCGAGGAACACCACCTGACCCGGCGAGACCGTCCCGGTCTCCTCAAGACCCCGATCGTCCTGCCACTCCTCGACCGCGGCCTCGGTCGCACCGGTGAACTCGTCGTCCACGGTCATCCCGCCGTACCCGAGAGCCCGCAGGTTCTCCTCCAGCTCCCGGACGTCCTTGCCCGAATCACCGTCCCGCAGGACCCGGTACATCGGCACGCCCCCGTACATCAACGTGACCGGGTCACCCGCGACCTTCAGCAGGGTCCCGCCCCTCTTCACCGTCGCCCCCTGCTGCGGCGCCCACGTCACGACCCCGGACGCCCCGGCCCACACCTCGCGCTCGTCGTCGTAGGTGAGCTTCCCGTCCACCTTCTCGGTGTCCACGAGATCCCCCCGCGTCACGGCCGCCGTCCCGAGCCGCACCTGGCGCGGCTCCGCGGCCCGCCCACCGCCCGACGTCCAGGCGAGCACTCCCCCGCCCGCCGCCACCACAACGGCGGCGACCCCGCCCGCCGCCACGGCCCGCCTCACTTCCCGGCCCCCGGCGCGAGGCCCTTGCACGCCTCCCGCGCCTTGTTCACGGTCTCCGGGTCCGCCTTCCCCGACGGAATCTGAATGGTCCCGTCTGGGTCCGGGTCCTTCATGTCGATCCCGTGCTCACGCATGCACTGCGCGAACTTCACGTACTGGTCGCGCACCTTCGGATCCTTCAGATCGGGCATCTTCCCGCCCGCCTGCAACCACGACTGGCACTTCTTCAACGCGGCCTGCAACTTCTCCGTCCCGACCCCTTTCTCGATCCGCATCGTCTCCGCGTGCCCGCTCCCGGGGTCCGGCACGTCCACCCCGTTCTGCCGCATGCACTGCGCGAACTTCAACTGCGCGTCCTCCGCACTCAACGACCGACTCGGCGACGCCGAAGCCGAAGCCTTCGCCGCCGTCCCCCCGGCACTGGCCACCCCGTCCCCATCACCCCCACCACCACATCCCGCGACCCCGAGAACAACAACTCCAGCCAGAACAACCCCAAGACCCCGCATCACACACCTCCCTGTCCCGCCGACCCCACGGCCAGCAGCCCCCACCAAACCCACCCCGGCGTTAAACGTGCATTAGCCGCGCCACCTCTGAGGAGATCGGACCGAGTCCGAGGAAGTCGCCGGATGAGCCTCTCACCAGCAAGAACGTCCGGATGAGTCGCGGTGAGTCAGAGCACGTCGAGCCTCATTGGCTCCCGTCTCTGGCTCCCGTGGCTCCCCGGCAGAGAGGAGGCGATCCCATGTCCCTCAAGATCACCGAAACCACAATGACCGTCACCCTGGACGGCAAGACCATCGCCACGGCAACGCGCACGGGCGCCGTCTGGTACGTCACCACGTGGCCGACGCCCCTCGACCGCAACGGCGCGATCACGGCCCTGACGCTCGCCCAACTCGTCATCACCCACGGCGAGGACGACCCATGCGCGATCGACCTGCGCGAGGAGTTGTCTCGTGGTTGATCGGCTCACGCGGATCACAACGGCGCTCGCCGTCATCGCGGTCGCCGGTGTGGCCGCGATCATCTCGTACCGGCACGCCTACGAACTCGTCCGCTCCCACGGCGAGGCAGGCACCACCGCGCGACTCGTCCCGTTCACGGTCGACGGCCTCATCTGGGCCGCATCCATGGTGATCCTGGACGCGAGCCGTCGGAAGCAACCCGCACCGCCCCTAGCCAAGTGGAGCCTCGCCGTGGGCATCGTGGCAACGGTAGGCGCCAACGTGGCGCACGGCGCGTCCCACGGGGGCATGGGCGCCCTCGTAAGCGCATGGCCGGCACTCGCCCTGGTCGGCTCTTTCGAACTCCTCATGACCCTCACCCGAGCCGCAGCGACCCACACCGCACCATCCCGGGATGAGCAACGCACCACCACGGAACACCCGCAGTCACCTTGCTCCGAAGTGGCGCAAACCCCAGAACAAGCGGTACTCGCCGAGTACCTCGCCAGCCTGGACGGCCCCGGCCGCCCCCTCTCCCAGCGCTACCTGGCCGAGAAGCACAACATCGACCGCCGCAAGGTCAGAAAGATCATCATCACAAACACCCCTAAGTAACTAGAGACAAACCGGCCCTGCCGAGCCTCAATGCTCGGCAGGGCTTCTTCTTGCACGCAAGAAGGACCTTACCCCTAAGCCAGATTCACCTGACGCCGCCTCCGAGTTTAGCTTTACAGAACGGGCCAGAAGAGCGATAAAGATAACAAAAGCCGACTCAATAAACATGATATAGGCCATCCAAATATAGGCGCCCGCTATGACCGAAACCTCTCAAGGAGAGAAATGACACATCCAACCAATTGCGAAGAGGCACAATATCACCGGTGCCTGTGCACTAATTGCGGAGGCCTACAACATGGCTGGCCCCATAGATTGCGACTCGCCTACGCCCCCGCAAGCGAGGAACGTGACATCGCCCGCGAAAAGGCGGAGACGAAATGGGCCAGAGAAAGCAAGGGGAGAGAGAACAAGAAGCCCACGTACCCTATGAAGGAAGCGGCGATAGACACATCTATAGCCGACCTAGTTGACTGGCTAGCAGTAACGATATCAATCGCAGATAAAGTACAGGCCCTCGGCCACTCACTTACAGGCAACGCCATGGGGCAATTGAAGGCCGAACTTGAAGTAGATCAACTCGAAGCCTTTAAGGCCGCCTCCGTCAATCACTTTTGGTGCGAACTACTAGCCTGCTTGGCTTGCACAATCGACAGCTTCGGAAAGTTGAGCGATCAACTTAATGAGCGCCTTTCACGGACGATGATCGCTTCAAAATACGGCGAAGCAATCCCGGATAATGTCATACTTTGTGCCATTCAGGCGACCCTTAATGCAATACCGGCCGCTTTACCGCTTCCCCATCCCAATAACGTCGATCACGTACTCTGGCCACTCAGGATACTTGCAATTCTTATGTGCAAAGCCCCAGAACGACATGAGGCTGTATCGAGATGCTGCCTCGACCCAATCGCAGCGGGCACAGATGAACTAGTCAAGTCAGCCATTGCTGATGCCACAAAGGAACGACTTGTGCAGGTGCTCCCGCCAGATTGGCTACCAACCACACGTTCAGCTCTATTCGATTGATACGGCACTCGCCCACACCCGCTCAAAACTTTCCAGGTATGTGCTCCCCATGTCCCCGTCCGCCGCGCGCCGCAGGTGGAGCACTGGTGCATGAGATGCGGCGATGCCGTAGGCGTGCGGGTTGATCAGAAGATCGTCATCGGCCCGGTAGATCGAGTTGTAGAGCACGGTGTCATGGAGCCGGATCTCTACGCCGTCCACCTCGGACAGCGCCCGATAGTGGACGAGGGCGTTGCGGATCTTCGCGGCCATCGACTCGCCAACACCCTCGTCACTCCCACGCGCGGCAACACACGTTCCGTCCGGATCACCGAGCAGGATCCGCACGCGGGCGCCGCTGCGCGCGCTCTCGGCGAGCGCGCGCAAGATGCCCATGTCCTCGGCGAGGAAGAGTCCCGCGTACGCCAGGATGCCGATCTCGTCCCGTGCGTTCTGGAAGATCTGTTGCCATACCGGACGAGGGACCGCCCATCGATGCGGGTACGTCGCCAGGACCTCGATCACCGGCGGATCGGCCCGGACGGTGGACACAGCGAGTTGAGGCCATAGGTCCGCCTCGTCTCGTCCGACCAGTGCGGCGATGCGGTCACGGTGCCGCGCGTAGGGCACACGGCCGGCGAGCCACCGATGAACGGTCTTGGGATCCACGCCCACCCGTGCCGCAACGTCGGCTTCCGCGAGGTGGGCGTCAGCAAGGGCACGCCGCAACAAGTCGTTCACCAGACCTCCCGGGGACGCAAGCGAGGACGACGCACTCAACGACGCTAACAGAAGACGTCCCAAGACGTCCCTAGATGCCGATAGAGAGGTCCCGGACCGAACGCAAGGCTCAAAGGCACACGCGAACGCCACGTTCGCCCAGGACGACCCCACGCACGCCAAGGAGCCACCATGCGCACCAATCGGCCCTACCCGGCCGCCCCCAGGCACACCGCCGTCGACTCGGACTCGGCTGACGAGGAACTCGCAAACCTGCGGAGGGACTTCACCGGTCACCGGATCTGGCGCGGCGTACGCAGCGACGGGAGGCTCGGGGATTGGGTCGCGAGCCTGCACGACCCGGCCGCCGGAGTCGACCCCACGGTGATCCAGTCCTCGCCCGCCGCGTTGCGCGAGGCACTCGTCAACGAGGCCGCACGGGCTGAGATCAAGCGCGCGGTGAACTGGTGATCGGACGCCTGCGAACGCCGCGCTCGCCATGGACCGGGACCGCGAAGGGGAGCGCGGTTCCGTGGGGGGAGGTGGAGGCGGCGCGGTCGGTGAGTGTCCCCCCGGACGCACCGGCCGCGCTTTCTCTGCCCACCCACGCCGGACTGTCGCGAGGTCGCTGGCACCTAACCCGGCTCGCCCGCCGCTTGCGCCGGTATGACTGGACGACCGAACTCCGCATCGACGGTCCGCACCCGATGTTGCGCGTGTACGACGACAACGCCCCGACGATCGGCGAATCCGTCTCCGTGGTCTGGGGCAACGGCGCTTGGTGGTACCAGTCCAGCACCGGCATTTGGCTGGCACGCTGCACGCGCCCCCGCCTCGCCGCTGACAAGGTGACCGTCCTCCTTACGCCCTGGGTCGCTCTGGCGACGACCCGCTACCGGGACGAGTGATCCGGACATGGCCCGCCGCACGGCACCGGGCACCTACGCCCGCATCGCCAACGTCCTACGCCAACGCATCACAGACGGCACCCACGCCCCAGGGGACCAACTCCCGGGCGAGGCCGCCCTCTGCGCCGAGTTCGGCGTCGCCCGCAACACTGTGCGGCGGGCCCTGTCCACCCTCGAAACCGACGGCCTCATCACCGCACGCCCCGGGGTAGGCAGATTCGTCCCTACCGCCAAACCGGCCGTGCACACCAGGTACGAGAGCATCGCCGCGGACCTACGGCGCCACATCGAGAGTGGCCACTACCGTCCAGGCGATCTACTGCCAAGCGAGGCCCGACTCGCCAAGCGCTACGGCGTCTCCCGCCACACGGCCCGCCACGCCCTCACGGCTCTAGAGGAGGCCGGCTTCGTGACCTGTGTCCACGGCAAGGGACGCTACGTCAGCCAAGACGTCCCTAGCTGATGCGCTGGCGCCCGTGGACGTCCGCCCAGCTCGCCGTAGCGTCCAGCCCATGAGGAAGAACACAGCCGCATGGGCAAGCGAACTCGCACGTCAGCACCTGGAGACCACGCTCCCCCGCCGCTGGGCGCACACCCAGGGGGTAGCCCGGCAAGCTCGCACGCTTGCCCCCATCCTCGGCGACAAGGCCGACCTCCTGGAGGCCGCCGCTTGGCTCCACGACATCGGTTACGCCCCCGACCTCGTCAACACGGGCTTCCACCCCCTAGACGGCGCCCGCTACCTCCGAGACACCCACCACGCCGACGACCACCTATGCCGCCTCGTAGCACATCACTCGTGCGCCATAGTTGAAGCTCGCGAGCGAGGTCTTGCTGACTATCTAATCCGTGAATTTATGCGGCACCAGCCAACACTAAGCCGGCATCTAGCTTACTGCGACATGACAACAAGCAAAGAAGGAATTCCAATTGAGGCGAGTGAGCGGATCTCTGAGATCCTAACCCGATACGGGCCAGGACATCTGGTGAGCATTTCAGTCTTTAAGTCGCGAGCCGCTCTTGAAGAAGCAGTCCAAAGAACACAGAAAGAGCTACTTAGCCCTTCCAAATGAATTCGGTCAGCACATCCCACAAAGGGACCATCCCTTTAGGATGGATAGTAGGGCATCAACTCGCTCACTAGGTAGCGGTGATCGATCCGACCGGGGACACGCTCGTTCAAAACCAGACAACCTTCACCACCAACCTCGAAGATCCAGTCCAAACAAGATCCACAGGGGGTAAAACGATCACGTTCGGCAGCTATAAGCAAGATGGCGGCACTGGCGGCACCGCTAGCCACAAGACTAGAAATTGCATTTACCTCCGCATGAATATCGTGAGACCGGAATCGATGCTCCAAATTGCAGCCCGAGAATATACGGCCATCGCTCGCCAGCGCAGCACAACCGACAGCGGTTGGTCCATACAGCCTGGCTTGCTTACGTACCAGCCAAGCAGCTTCCGATAGAAGTTGATGAGTTTCCCGATCGAATTGAACCACAATTCTCCTTCTACTACGAGGCCGAGACTATAGAACTCATGACGCGCGTCCACTTACGCTGCCCAATAGGATCTGATGCTGCTCCGATCAATTGTTGGATCAAGGGCGCCACAGAAGAGGCCCACGCTGAAGGCTGGGGTCTGATGTCCAGAGCCTTGGCGAGCTCGCCTTGCATGCGCATATCAAGCAAGCTTTGTTGCACGAAGCTAATTAGCACGCTGATCAATCGATCTCTTTGCGATACCTGGTCACTTCGAGCCGCAACCTCAACGAAAGAACGAATGGCGCCGTATCGCACCCATTGATCACTGTCCCGCATTGCCTCTATGAGCGCATCTGCTGCCTGTGGAACCGCCTGGGCACCAAGGACATGCACTGCGCGCCATCGCTCGACTGGCGCTCTCCCTGAGAGCGAAATCTCAATCACAAAGCTAAGCGCATCTGCAGTTAGTTCCGATCTGCGCAGGACGTTAGCCAAGGTCCAGCCAATAATTGAATCTTCCTGCTTCAGCCCCTCAGCCATGGATCGGTCGATCCTGACGCCATCTGGCAGAGTAAAGACGTCCCGCCAGCGATTGAAGTCATCATCCGCCGATGAAACGTCTTGCACCACTGACATCAATTCTTGCCTGCTCCCCAAGTCGAGCAGACGTTGTCCGATGCCGGAGCCATCAATGCGCAGCGCGTCGGTTACTGTCGCCGCTGTTGCTGCGATTGGATCCCATCGTTTATCAGCAAGCATGGCGAGGATCATCCATCGTGTTTCATCGCGCACATGCCCAGCAAGAGCGTAAGCCGCACCAAAATAATTCCAGTCATAGATCGACCGAATAAGCTCATCACATCGTCGCTCTTCGGGGATCTGCTCCACCATAAGCCGGAGTGCGTCAAAAGAAGCAGCATTTAACGTGATCACACCAAATGCCGCAGGACCCCAGATAGAAGGAGAGCTCCTGAGATAGCGGGCCGCGAGGAAGTCATGCAAGAGGTGATGCGAGTACCACATCTGCCCCGACCTCGTTCGAAGCGCACCAGCTTCAAGCAGAGTGTCGACGACTGCAGCGGAAATTTCGTTCGTAAACCACTGAGCCGCAAACGACCGGCCCTGATATTTTCCATAACTAGCGAACGCCGCATCGCCTAGCCGATCCAAAGCATCGTTATCAAGACCGACGCGTTGTTGGAGATAGATAGCGATTGCTTCTGCACCACTCGCACTTGTGGAGTCGACGCTAATGGCAGCATCCAGGAAAAAAGGGCGTCTGAGAATACTGATGTTTTGAGGCAGAACCTGCGTCTCGCCGGCCTCAGTCCATACGCGAACAACCTCATCCTGTGACAAAGGCATCACAGTAAGCAGTTTCCATCGGTGAAGTGAGATAGGGCGCCGGACGAGCCTGTCCGTCACAATAACACTGATGAATGGATATCTTCCGGCGAGTTCGTCCAACGCCTCCAACACTGCTTCCGCTCCATCGCGCGCTACCTCATTGAGGCCGTCAGCTAGGAGGAGGACTCTCGGCGCCTTGCCCGAGTAAGTCAGGATTGAATTCAAATGCGAGCTTGCTACCATGAGCAGGCTATTCATCACCGCACCAATATTAGCACCAGATATTGGCCGGTCCAACGAAGAAAGCGTCCTAATGGATATCCAGACCGGAATGACTATTTCTTGGTCTAGGGCAGCGCGCATGGTCCGTGCGAGTAGCCATGTTTTCCCACTTCCGGCCTCTGCAGAAACGATAATCCTTCCGCGCTCCATGACGAGCTCAAGAAGATCTTCCTCTCTAGTCATGGCGAGGCTTCGGCTGGCCAGCAGATCTTCGTAACTGTCCGCCACACCAAGGTTGAGATGTATTTGTGGCCGGTCAGTAAGTATTCTCGCGGCAACTTTCGCAGCTTCCTCCTTCAAAGGCTCCCAACTGCCCCGCCCACCTTCATTCATCAAAACCACCTTCCTCTTGCGGGAGTCTTGGATCTGGCTCGTCAGTTAGTATGTCGTCAACTACTCTCCGGGCAAAGGTCGCCGCTACGAGCGCAGCTACCGGCTTATACTGCTTACGGATTTCATTATTCTCGGTTTGCCCTACCAAGTCCGAGATCCCTCGCACAATCAGTAAACGCGGATTGTATTGTGGATTTGATCGTGCTGCAGCTACAGAGCGGCAAAGTCCTACCGATTCCATATCTATCGCAGCCGCCACCTCGCCGAATTCATTCAGCAGTAATGCTTGCTCTTCATTGCTAGGATCGCCGTAAACCTTGTCACCCGCGACGAGGCCAGCAATATGCACCTTCGGCTTCTCAGCACGCGGAAGTTGGTGAATAAGGTCATCGGTAATCCAGCTTTCGTCATCTCGTAAGGGAGCCGCATAGCTTCGGTGGAGCTGGATTGCTGGATGGTCATAGGCGATGAACCTGCGCTGCTGGCCCCCTGCGCTCAGCTTTGCGAATGCTGCGTAATGCACGTAGTCGGGAACAACTATGTCTCCAACAGATATATCGTCGTAGCCATCGATGCCGCCGGCTATCCCAACGAGAACAAGTACCTGTGGCTGCCAGTGCTCTATTACGTCCCTTATTGCCTCACCAGATTGAACGTTGTTCCGGCCTATCTCGCAGTTCACTATCTCTGGGCTTTGAGGGGGCTGCCCTGGAGACACATAATAGTGTGTACGGGTGACTCTCTGAGTGAGTCGGAAGATGTTCCGCACCGCCTCGGTTTCCTCTTTAATGACGGAAAGCACAGCAATACGGGCGTGACCATAGCGACCTGCTGTCAGGGGCATTATTGTCTCCCCTGGTCGGCCACTAAGGTTGGTCCCGTCCTACACGACCTCATCATGCCACAGACCTCTGACAGTCTTGATGATTAAGATTGGAGCGACCGGAACTCGCCCACATTAGGACTCATCTCCTAAGATCGGCATATACCACTATCTGTTGCCCCAGAGTCGCAACCGGAATTAGTTCGATCAATGCACACGCAGTCAGTGCGGCACTATGCGGGCCAATCATGAAGTACGAGACGATCGCTACTATGGATGACCCGCAAAAGGTAATGAGATCCACGATGAGCTGCAAATATTTACGTGAGATGCGGCGGCGATCTTTTCGATGAAAACGTTCCCACGCAAAAACTGGCTTTTGTGCTCCAGCTAACATTTCCAACCGGGGAGCTAGTTCTTCCCGCACGTACTCGCCAATGGCAGATATCTTCTGATCATTGACGAGGTAAGCCCATCCGAGCACCACTGCTACAAGCGGCAGGGCAAGCACCAGGCCTATATGGCCCTTCGGTGAAAATGTAAAGCCAACTACAGCAGCCATCGCAGCCAAGGACACATAGAGCAAGTTGTCCCTGAACCCGATACGCACCTTTTGCTCATCCTTGATGCGTTCGTACTCGGCTAGCAGAAGTTGACTCTCCCGGATCTCTGCCTCTCGTGACACCTCGGCCTCTCAATTATGCAATTATAGTTCCATTTATCGACCACAGCGCGATGAATATCTTCTTGTCGAAGATGAGAAATTATTCGCGTTCTGGCCAAGAGAATGCCCTGCCTATACGATTACAGGTAGATCGTCCCTGTTCAAGTAGTCATCGAGCCGTTTCCTCATCGAACGATCCATGTGATACCCGCGCACGGCATTCCTTCGTGCCCAATGCACGCCAATGCCTTCGTCGCTATCCCTTAGAATTCCTCCAGTCATTCTGCCTTGCAAAAGAACGGAGAATTCTTGGCGGATTTCATCGTTGCTGGTGTAGTGGATGACGTGTTTGGGGTCGCTGTAGATGCCTACCAGGCCGGTGATCTCTACATCGATGCCGGTTTCTTCTTTTGTTTCACGGATGGCCGCTTGGGTGACGGACTCACCTAGGTCGATCGCGCCACCCGGTAGGGCCCAGTTGTCATTGTCGGTGCGGCGGATCATGAGGATCTCGCCCTTGTCGTTCTCTACGACGACGTTGACGGCCGGGACGAGGCTGTTGGCCTTGGGCGCGTGGGGGTCGTCGTAGTAGTCGATCCTGCGGCCCATGTCAGTCCCCCGGGATGGGTGTGGCGTTTTCCCAGACGCGTTCGAAGCTGCCGAGGTAGGTGTTCACCAGGTCTCCGCCGGCTATGCGGCGTAGGTGCCAGACGGGGGCGAGTGCGGCTGTGATGCCGTAGACGTGGGTGTTGACCAAGAGCTGGTCGTCGGCGCGGTAGATGGAGTTGTAGAGCACCGTGTTGTGGTAGCGGAACTCGACGCCGTCTTGTTTGCGCAGGTTCTTGTAGAGGACGAGGGCGTTGCGGATCTTGGCGGCTTGCGCGTCGCCCACGCCCTCGTCTGCGCCGCGTTCGGCTACCTGGGGGCTGTCGGGGTCGCCGAGGAGGATGCGGACGCGGACGCCTGCTTTGGCTTTCTCGGCAAAGGTGCGTTGGATGCCGGAGTCTTCGGAGAGGAAGAGGCCGGAGTAGACCAGGACGCCGATGTCTTCCTTGGCTGTGGCGAACAGACGTCCCCATGCGTCCCTGGGGACCATGGTGCGGCGCGGGTAGATGGTGACCAGCTCGCTGCCGGAGGCCGCGGTGACTTGCTCGTTGGTGAGCGCGTCGGGCCACAGGAACGTCTCGTCAACGCCCAGGCGTGAAGCCACTGCGTAGCGGTGCCGCCGGTAGGGGGTGCGGTCCTTGGTGATCCACCGTTCCACGGTCTTTTGGTCGACGCCGATCGACTCTGCGAGCGTGGCGATGGTCAGGCCCTGCTCTAGCAGTGTGGCGCGTAGGCGTTCGTTCGGCATGCACCCGTCCGGATCGCGGGACGTCCTAGGACGCGGTCAACCCTATGAGGACGTCATGAACACGTCCAGTCATGTAGTGATCTCGTCCCGCTGGTCACGCGCACTCTCTTTCTCGTAGCCCGCTGAACGCCCGAGCCGCCCCCGCCGGACACGGGCCGTACGAGAGGAGTGATCACACATGATCCTCGTTCTGGCATCGATCATCGCCGTGTTCCTCGCCGGTTCCACCTGCGGCATCTTCGCCATGCTCGTCATCGGCATCCACGCCGAAGAGCGCCGCGTGATGCGGAGCCGCTCCCACCCAACCCGTCCCGACTCCTCCCGCGCCGGCGCCGTATCGCGACGGCTGCTCACCACGCGCACGTGCGACGAGGCTCCGACGCGCGTCCCGGCGGGTCGATGAGCATGCGGATGCCGCGCCTCATCACCGGCCACCGCTGCCCGTGCGGCGCACGCGTCGACCCCGGCAACCGCAAGTGCCGCAAGTGCCGCGCCCGCGCCCGTTGGCTGCGGCGCGGACGCGGCTACCGGCACCCCGACATGTGGCCGGAGGGGTGAGCGCGTGAACGTCTCGATTCCGCTGGTCGCCATCCTCGGCGCGGTGGTGTGGCTCGCGTGGCGCTACATGGGCCTGCGCGCCTGGCACGTCGCGGTGTGCCTGCTGTTCGGGTTCTTCCTCGCCGCGACCAGCGCCGCGCCGGAGATCCGCCGGCTGGTGACCGTGCTCGTCCAGTCCGTCTCTCAGAACTGACGTCCCGCTGGAAGGGAGTGATGCCCCAGTGCCCAACACCCCACAGCACGTCAAGATCGACCTTCAGGGGGTCCGTGCCCGCAACCTCGCCGCCCGTGAAATCGTCTCCGCTCTGTCGGAGGCCATGCCATACATCGCCGATCTGTGGCTTCGCCTCAATGCCGCGCTCGCCGACTCCCCCGCCCTCGTCTCCGAACTGTCCCGGCTCACGGCCGAACTGGTGAAGGTGCGCCGTGACCGCGCGAACCTGGCGGCGGCAGGGCGCGCCACCCTCAAGGCCGCACGCGACGCCGATCCCGATCCGCTGTACTACCTGCGCGACGAGCTGCGCGCCCAAGGGCACCTTCCGCCCGACGCGTGGGGGCGTTCATGAGCCGGTCACGGCAGATGCGGCGGCACGCACAGAAGATGCACCGCAACGGGCTACAGCCAATGGTCATCATCGACCGTGACGACCAGTTCCCCGACATCGCCGCTGTACTGGTGGCTCGGACGCTGTGGCGGTACCGGTCCGAACTCGCTCCCCTGTACCTGGTGACCGCGCTCGTCCTCTCTGGCCTCATCCTCCATGCGAGCCGTCCGCACTGGTGGCCGCACCTGCTCGTCCTCGCGACGGTGGCCGCGTGGGTGGTGGCCATGTTCGGGGACCGGTTCGGGCTCACCTTGCGTGTGGAACGGCTGTACGGCGCGGCCGTGGTCATGGGTGCCGGTGGGTGGCTTGCTGCGGTGACCGCGCTCGGTATCGCGTTCTCGCCGCTCCCCCAGGTGCTCGCCGTGGGTGGGTTCGTGCTCGCCGTGCCGTGGTGGGTGCATCGGCGACGGCGCGCCAAGGTGCGGGTCGATCGGCAGATTGCCGCATGGCCTGAAATCGCGCAGTCGATCGGGCTCGCCGGCTCCCGAGCACAGTCCGCCGTGGTGGACGTGTGGGGATGGCGTGCGCGCTTCGCCCTCGCCCGTGGCCAGACCATCCAGGACGTCACCGCGAAAGTGCCCGCGATCGAATCGGCGCTCGGGACGTTCCGCGGCGCGGTGCGCGTCTTCCCCACAAGCGACGACAAGGCCAACCGGTTCGAACTCCGGGTGCTCAACACCGACCCGCACGCCGACGCGATCCCGTGGCCTGGACCGTCCGGCTCGTCCATTACCGAGCCGATCGACCTGGGGCCGTTCGAGGACGCGACCAGCGCGCGCGTTCTGTTGCTGCGGCGGCACGGGCTCATCGGGGGCGTGGCCGGCTCTGGGAAGAGCGGCGGAATCAACGTCCTGGTGGGCAATCTCAGCGCGTGCAGAGACGTGGTCATCTGGGCCATCGACCTCAAGCGCGGCATGGAGTTGCAGCCGTGGGCGTCCTGTATCGATCGGCTCGCCACCACGCCCGAGCAAGCCCGCGCCATGCTGCGCGATGCCGTGACGATTCTCGAGGCGCGCGCCGAGTGGCTCACAGCGAACGGACGGCGCGTCTGGGATCCGACGCCCGAGTTGCCCGCGCTCGTCATCGTCGTGGACGAGTACGCCGAACTCGCCGACGACGCGCCCGACGCGGCGAGCGACACGGACTCGATCGCGCGCCGTGGGCGTGCTGTTGCCGTGACGCTCATCGCGGCCACGCAGCGACCCACCCAGAAGGCCATGGGCAAGGGCGCCGTCCGCTCGCAAATGGACGTCCGGGTGAGCTTCCGCGTCCGGGAGCGCAAAGACGTCGACCTCATCCTTGGGCAAGGGATGCTCAACGCCGGATGGCACGCCCACACCCTCAACGCACCCGGCAAGTTCCTGCTGTCCGCACCCGAACACGACACGCCCCGACGAGGCCGCGCCTACCTGCTCACTGATGATGCGGTGAGCGAGGCCGCACAGCGGCACGAGGCTCTGCACCCCGTCCTGGACGAGGTCTCGCAGCGCGCGCTGGACGAGGCGAGTACGCCGCTTCTACGGCCCGTCTCAGCGGCGTCCGTCCCGCTGCGGCCGTCCAGGGAAGACCGCGCCGAAAGCGTCCTGAGAGAGGCTCTGAACGGTGCGCCGGACGAGGGGCTTCCGATCGCGCATCTGCTCATGATCACCAAGATGAGCCGGCCTACCCTCTACCGGCGCCTCAGCGAGCTGGTGAAGACCGGCCGCGCCGTCCAGGTCGGACGAGGCCGCTACAAGGCGTCCGACCACACTCCGTGATCGTCTCAGCGTCTCGTCTCACGCGCGCGCCTGCACGAAGGAGCCGAGAGATGCCCGTGAGACGAGACGGAGACGAGCACCGTCCGCAACCAAGGAGATGATCGCCGACCCGCACCAGGCACGCGCCCGAGACGACCGCTCGGGCGAGAGGAGGTGGTGACCGTGCAGGCGTACACCGTTGAGCAAGTGGCCGAGATCCTCAACATCGGCCGAGACAAGGTCTACTTCCTGATCCGCACCGGCCAACTCCACAGCATCAAGATCGGCAAGCTGCGCCGCATCACCGACCGGCACATCGCCGAGTTCGTCACCTCCCTCGAAGAGGCCAACCGCTGACAACCGCCGGGAGGTCCGTCCCGCACATGACCGCGAACGGACCTCCCACACGAGGGACGTCTAGGGACGTCTTGAGTTATGGTCGGTGGTGACCTCGACCGATACGAGGAGGGATCCGGTTGGCGAAGATCCTCATCGGCAAGTACGAAGCGACCATCTACCCGGAAGGGAACGGCTACACGGGGGCCATCTCGCTCGGCTTCAAGCCGGACGGGAAGCGGAACCGTCCCAAGAGGAAGGGCAGGACCAAAGAGATCGTCAAAGCGAAGCTGCGAGAGCTCGTTGACGAGATCGAAAAGGGAGTTCAGTCCGAACGGCACTACACAGTCGAGAAGGCCGCGAACGCCCTGCTCGTCCACCTCGCCAAGCAGGGCAAGAGTGAGGCGACCATTCGCACCTATCGTGGCCTCGCCGATCACCACATCATCGCCGGACTCGGCGAGGTGAAGCTCACGGACCTTACGGCTGACGACGTTGAGGCGTGGCTTGACGAGTGCGCTCACGACATGACGACGCAGACGCTCAAGATCGTCCACGGCCTGCTGCGGCGGGCGATCCGGCTCGCGGAACGGCGCGACAAGGTGGGGCGGAACGTGGCCCTACTGGTCGACACTCCGCAGGGGAAGCGGCCTACACGGCGCTCGCGTTCCCTGTCGCTCATGCAGGCGACCAAGCTGCTCAAGACCGCGCAGGACCCAGAGCACCGGCTTGGTGCATACGTCATCCTCGCGATCGTCTCGGGTCTCCGTACGGAAGAGCTGCGGGCACTCACGTGGGTGGACGTCGATCTCAAGAGGAAGGTCGTCTACGTCCTGCGCTCCGATCGTGAGGGAGGCGACACCAAGACCGAGAAGAGCCGCCGGGGCATTGGCATGGCGGACATGGCGGTTGACGCGCTCACGGCGCTCCGCAAACGGCAGGCCGCCGAGAAGCTTGCGGCGGGCGACACGTGGCAGGGACACAACCTCGTCTTCTGCAAAGAGGACGGAGCGCCCTATTCAAGCGACGACGTTCTACGCCGGTTCCAGCGCCTCACGCGGGCGGCCGGCATCGGCGCGACGTGGGTGCCGCGAGAGCTGCGGCACACGTTCGTGTCCATCATGAGCGACAACGACGTGGCCCTAGAGAAGATCAGTGACCTGGTGGGGCACTCGGACACCCGCACGACGCGGACCGTCTACCGCCACCAACTCCGACCCGTCATCACCACCGGCGCCGAGAAGATGAACGCCATCTTCAAGGACGAGAACTCCAAGTCAGCCTGACCCATGGCTCCCCGATCGGCTCCCTCTGACGACGTCCGACCCGCTGAGCAGGCGCGGCAGCAAGATCGAGACAAAACGTGCATTAGGCGGAGGGGTGGGGCGGGTTCTTTGTTGGGTGATAAAGAGGGGGTGCGGAGTGTGCGTTCGGGGAGCATTACCGAACGTGGCCGGTCGGACATAATCCGTCCGTGCCCAGCAATGCCGCTCCCCCGTTGAACGAGGACTTCCGGCTGGTCGAGGGGCTCCGGGGGCAGCGGCCCGGGGCCGTCGGCCATGTCTACAACGTGTACGGGCCTGAGCTCGTCGAGTATGCGGAGGGGCTGCTCGGCGAGCATGCGCGGGCGGTTGAGGCCGTTCGGTCGGCGTTGCTCGCGCTGCGGGGGAAGGGCGTGGACGTTCCGGACGCGGGGACGTTTCGGGACTGGCTGTACGAGTTGGTGCGGGACGAGTGCCGCGTGCCGGTGCGGGGGCGCCGGCGGGTCGTGGTGATCGGGGCGGCGGCCGCGGTGGTGCTGGTCGGGGGGATCTTCGCGGTGCTGGAGTCGGGGGGCGGCGGGAAGCCCGGGACGGCGCCGCCGGTGGCGGTGGCGACGCCGGAGCCGAGCCTTCCTTCGGTGACGGTCTCGCCGGCGCAGAAGGACGAGCAGAAGAAGCGGGACGAGAAGAAGCACGATGAGCCCGCGGCGGCGAAGCCGAAGAAGCACAGGCCGGCGGGTAAGGCCGGGCCCGGGCGGCTGGCGGTGGGCGACGGCGGGTGTCATGGCATCGGTGTGGCGGGGTTGCCGAGGTCGTGCCCGGTGCGGTTGACGGCGGTGGGCGGGACGGTGCACTGGGCGGTGACGTCGGTCCGTTCGCGGGGCGGGCGGGTCAGCGCGTCCGGTGGAGGGACGCTCAGCGCCGGGCGTTCCACGACGGTGAACGTGGTGGTGAGGCCGACCGTGCTCTGCTATGTCGGCGGGGGCGGCGGCGGGTCGGTGTCCTTCTCGCCCGGCGGGACGGCGACCGTCTCCTACACGTGCTGGCGGCGCTAGTAGGATCACGCTCCATGTCGCGAGCGACCTCCCGGGACCCCGATCGGCTGGTCCTGTTCACCGATGCGGTCGTGGCGATCGCGGTGACCCTGCTGGTGCTGCCGCTGGTGGACGTGGTTCCGGAGACGGTCCACGCGCACGGGGCGTCCAGCGAGGTGTTCACCGATCACAAGGCGCAGATCTACAGCTTCCTGCTGAGCTTCGTCGTGATCATCCGGTTGTGGCTCGTGCACCACGGGGCGTTCGAGCACATCCGCGGTTACACGCGCCCGCTGATCCTGTGGAACGCGGGCTGGGTGCTGGCCATAGTCGTGCTGCCGTTCACCACCGAGATGGTGGCCTCCTACTCCGCGCACGACCGCTTCACCACCGCGGTCTACATCGGCAACGTCCTCGCCGCCGCGGTGTGCCAGACGGTGGTCACGGTGATGTCCTACCGGGATTCCGACGTCGCGTCCGAGGACGATCCGCCGACGATCGACGCCGTACGCGGCGGGCTCTCCACCGTGTTGCTGCTGCTCGTCGCGCTCGTGCTGGCCGCTCTGTTCTCCGACGTCTCCTACTACGGGTTTCTGCTGCTGTTCCTGGAGCCGCTGGTGAGGAGGGGCTGGCGGCTCATCGGGGTCTGACCTGCTCGGAGACGAGGGAGCGGGCCCAGGTGTAGTCGGGTTTGCCGACGGGGGTGCGGCGCACGGCGTCCACGAAGCGGTAGAGGCGGGGCACCTTGTAGCCGGCGAGGCGGCCTCGGCAGTGCTCGGTGAGGGCCGCCTCGTCGGCAGGCGTCCCGTCGGCCAAGGTCAGGACGGCGGCGACGCGATGGCCGAACCGAGGGTCGGCGGCGCCCACGACGACGGCGTCCGCGACGGCGGGGTGGCCGCGCAGGACCGTCTCGACCTCCTCGGCGAACACCTTCTCGCCGCCGGTGTTGATGACCAGGGAGCCGCGGCCCAGCAGGGTGACGGTGCCGTCGTCCTCGACGCGGGCGTGGTCGCCCTGCAGGGCCCACCGCCGCCCGTCCGGGTCCTGGACGAAGGTCGCGGCCGTCTTCTGCTCGTCGCCCCAGTAGGCGAGGGGGATGTGGCCGGTGCGGGCCACCAGCCCCTCGCCGCCGGGCGGGACCGGACGCAGGTCGTCGTCGAGGACCGCGAAGTCGGAGGCGAGCCGGAAGCGGCCGTCGCCTTCGCTGACGCCCATCGCCCCGGTCTCGGTGCCGCCGAGGTTGTCGGAGATGTAGACGCCGGGCAGCGCCGCCTCCAGCCGCTTCTTCACGGCGGACGACAGCGGCGCGCCGCCCGACCCGAACCCGAAGATCTCCAGGTCGCGGTGCCGGCCGGTGGCCAGCTCGTCCGCGACCGGACCGGCCATCCCGTTGCCGACCAGCATGAACACCTGGCTGCGCTCGCGGGCGGCGAGCTCCAGCGCGGAGCGCGCGTCGAAGTGCCGTCCGGTCCACAGGATCGCCGTGCCGCCCGTGGTGAGCGCGATCAGCGTCATCCACTGGCCGCCGCCGTGCATCAGCGGGGCGTGCACCTGGACGCGCATCGGCTCCCGCTCGGCGCATCCGGCCAGTTCCTCCGGGGACGCGATGATCGAGCCGCCGCCGTAGGTGCCGCCGCCGAGGGCCGCGAAGAAGATGTCCTCCGACCTCCACAGGACGCCCTTGGGGAGGCCGGTGGTGCCGCCGGTGTAGAGCAGGTAGGGGTCGTCGGACGAGCGCGGCCCGACGTCCGGTTCCGGGGACGCGGCGGCCAGCGCCTTCTCGTACTCGGCGTCGGCGGACGGGCCGGCGCCGTCGTCGATGGCGACGACGTGCCGCAGCCGGGGCAGCCGAGCGCGGTCGACATTGCCCAGCAGCGTGCGTTCGGCGACCAGCGCGACGCATCCGGAGTCGCCGAGCAGGTGCGCGAGCTCGCCGGCGACGTACCGGTAGTTGACGTTGACGGGGGCAGCGCGGAGCTTGAAGCAGCCGAGCATCGTCTCGGCCCACTCGGCCCGGTTGTAGGCCAGGATCCCCACGCGGTCGCCCGGTTCCACGCCCGCGCCGGCCAGGTGGTGCGCGACGCGGTTCGCGCGCGCGTCCAGCTCCGCGTAGGTCAGCCGCACCGGTCCCGCGACCAGCGCCGTGCGGCCGGGGCAGGCGCCGGCCACCACCTCGAAGAGGTCCGCGAGGTTGAACGAGCGCGGCGTCACGAGCGCGCTCCCCGCACCAGCCGGCCCGGCAGTTCGCCGGTGTGCTCGCCGTCGGCGAAGACCTGCGTGCCGGAGACGAACGTGGCGAGGTACCCGTCGGCGCGCTGGACGAGGCGCCGTCCGCCCGCGGGCAGGTCGTACAGCATCTCCGGGCGGCGGTTGGCGATGCGGTCGAAGTCGATGAGGTTGAGGTCGGCCTTCATCCCCTCGGCGATGACGCCGCGGTCGGCCAGCCCGTACAGCCGGGCGGTGTCGCGGGTCATCAGCCGCACCACGTGCTCCAGCGGCAGCTTCTCGCCGCGCCGCCGGTCGCGCGCCCAGTGGCTGAGCATGGTGGTGGGCAGGGACGCGTCGCAGATGAAGCCGCAGTGCGCGCCGCCGTCGCCGAGGCCGAGCACGGCCCGCGGGTGGGTGAGCATCTCGCGGACGGGGTCGAGGCTGCGCTCGGAGTAGTTCAGCAGCGGCAGCAGCATCAGGTTGCGGCCGTCGTCCTCCAGCAGCAGGTCGTAGAACAGGTCGAGCGGGTCGCGTCCGGTGGCCGCGGCCTGGGCGGCCACCGAGTCCTGCGGCGCCGGCTCGTAGTCGGGACGGTCGTCGTCCAGCGGGAACAGCCGGTCCAGGCAGCCGCGGACCATCCCGGCCAGCAGGTTCTCCTCGTCCGGACGCTCACCGAGGATCCTCGCCCGGACGCCGGGGTCGCGCATCCGGGCCACCCGCTCCGGCAGCGGCAGCAGCGACAGTTCGGACACGTACGTCGGGTGGTCGCCGAACGCGTGCAGCGTCTCCAGCCCGATCAGCATCCCGAACGGCCGGCCCGCGACCTGCGGGTGCAGCCGGGCGTCGGTTCCGGCCGACAGCTCCATCAGCTCGCGCCACAGGTCGGGCGCGGCGTCCACCTGCAGCAGCGCGAACGACACCGGCCGGTCGATCGCCTCCGACAGCCGCCGCATCCACCGGACCTCGTCCGGCGGGGAGTTGACGTCCTCGCCGGCGGCGCCGACGGGCGCGATCTCGTAGACGCCGGTGCCGAGTTCGCGCAGCGCCTCGCCGATCCCGAACAGCTCGTCCTCGGCGGCGAACGTACCGGGCACGGGCTCGCCGTCGATGGCCCGGTGGGCGAGGGTGCGGGAGGTGGAGAAGCCGAGCGCGCCCGCGGCGACGCCCTCCTTGACGATCGCCTTCATCGCGGCGATGTCGTCGGCGGTGGCGGGCTCGTTGCGGGCGCCGCGCTCGCCCATGACGTACGCGCGGACGGCGCCGTGCGGGACCTGCGTGCCGATGTCCATGGTGCGGGTCGTGCGGTCGAGCGCGTCCAGGAACTCGGGGAAGCTCTCCCACTCCCAGGTGATGCCCTCGGCGAGGGCGGAGCCGGGGATGTCCTCGACGCCCTCCATCAGGCCGATCAGCCAGTCGTGCCGGTCGCGCCGGGCCGGGGCGAACCCGACGCCGCAGTTGCCCATGACGACCGTGGTGACGCCGTGCCAGGACGACGGGGCCAGGATCGGGTCCCAGGTTGCCTGCCCGTCGTAGTGGGTGTGGATGTCGACGAAGCCGGGGGTGAGCAGGGCGCCGTCGGCGTCGACCGTGCGGCGGCCGGGGCCGGCGTCGGGGCCGACCGCGGTGATCCGGTCGCCGGTGACGGCGACGTCCGCGTGGTAGGGGGCCGCTCCGGTGCCGTCCACGACCCGGGCGTTCCTGATCACCAGATCATCCATGGGGCCACTCCTCCCGGCGCCTGGGCACCGAACCGGCGGAATCCTCTGAGACTTATGTCTAGACGAGCGTCTCATCCCAAACAAGCGATTGGCCGTTTCCTGCCATCGTGACGGCGCCGCGGACCGGCGGCAAGAGGGCCGCCCGAGGGGTTCCGGACGACGTGACCCGATCTTTGCCCGATATGCCCGGTTTCGGGGTCGATCGACGGGTACGCCGACAAGGACATACGCCACTTCGACCTGGTCAGGGAGGTATCCCCATGACTGGGATGACGGATACTCCACGCACCCGGATGACCGGGATGCTGAAGGCCCCCCGCAGCCGAGGCATGATCAGCGGCCTGCTGCTGGTCCTGCTGGGACTGTGGGGCGGGCTCATCCCGTTCATCGGCCCGTACTTCGACTTCGGATTCGGGTCGAGCAGCGCCTGGGTCTACAACACCGACCGGCTGGTGCTGTCCATCCTGCCGGCGGTCGCCGTGATCCTCGGCGGGCTCGTCCTGCTGGTCAGCGCCATCCGCCCCGTCGCCCTCGTCGGCTCCTGGCTCGCCATCCTGGGCGGCCTGTGGTTCGTCGTGGGCACCACCATCGCGCCCCTGTGGAACACCAGCCTGGGGGCGCCGATGGGCGGGCAGACGCGCCGGATCGCCGAACAGCTCTCGTTCTTCCAGGGACTCGGCGCCATCACCATCTTCCTGGCGTCGATGGCCCTCGGCCGCTTCCTGGTGGTCGGCGTGCGCGAGGCACGGCGCGCCGGCCTCGCACGAGCCGAGCGCGACCGCGCCGCGGCGACCGCGGGCGCCGGCACAGCCGGTGCCGCCGGCACCGCTCCCGCCGGACGGGAGCGCGCGGACGGCCGAGAGCGCACGGACGGTCGGGAGCGCGCGGACCGAGGGTCCACCGCCGCTCCGGAATGGGAGCACCAGGGGGAGGTCCGCCAGGACGGCCGGCGCCATTCGGCGGCGGCCGGGCAGACCTGGCGCGTCAACCCGCCCCGCCGGTAAGCCGATCGGCCGAGGAACGACGCTCGCGGCGAGCGGAACCGCCGCGAGCGTCGTCCCCTGCGCGCTGCGCCCATGAGGCGGTCAGGCGGTCAGCGTCCCGCGCCGTGGGCTCCGGTCATGAGGTCGGCGAGGTCGTCGGGGTGTAGGAAGGACGGGGGCGGCGGCGGGCCCCAGTTGAACAGCCCTTTGGCGCCTTCGAGGGTCTCGGGCGTCCAGAGCTGGTCGTCGAGGATGCAGTCGAGGTCGGAGTAGTACTCGGAGAAGTTGCCGGCCGGGTCCTTGAGGTACCAGAAGAAGTTGGATCCGGCGTGGTGGCGGCCGAGGCCCCACACGTGGCGTTCGGGATGGCCCTCCAGCATTGCCGAGGCGCCGCGTCCGACCTCGTCGATGTCGTCGACCTGCCAGGACGTGTGGTGCAGGAAGCACACGGGCGCCGCCAGGACCAGCAGGTTGTGGTGGTCGGTGGAGCAGCGCAGGAAGACGCCGGCGTCCTTGATGATGTCGCTGGTGCGGAAGCCGATGCCGTCGCGGAAGAACGCGGTGGTCGCGGCGAAGTCGGTGGTGGCCAGCACCGCGTGGCCGAGCTTGCGGGGCCGGACCGGTTCCTCGCGCAGGACGCCCGGCGCGCGGGTGCCGACGCGTTCGAACCGTCCGGGCCCGTTGTAGGGGGTGGGCGGGACGGCCTCCTGCCGCAGCCGGGGCGCCACCTCCACCACGGCCCGCACGCCCGTGACGGGCTCGACCGCGGTGAGGCCGCCGGCGGACCGGTCGCAGGGCACGCCGAGCCGGCCCAGGCGGGCGGCCGCGGCGCCCAGGTCGTCGGGCGAGTCGGCGGCGATGCGCATCTCGACGAGGCGTCGGGTCGGGCTCGCCACGATCCGCAGCTGGCGTCCGCCGTCGCGGGTGCCGAACCAGCCCCCCGTGCCGGGCCGCAGGCCGAAGTCGGCGTAGTAGGCCGCGGTCTCGGCGACGTTGGGGACGCCGACGGTGACCGAGATCAGGCGGTGCAGAGGCATGGTGTCTCCTCGGCTGGAGGGGTGGGAGCCGGAGGCCGTCAGGCGGGGACGAACCGCTGGCGCAGTTCGCCGATGCCCTCGATGCGGCTGACCAGCTCGTCGCCCGGGGCGAGCCAGCGCTGCGGGTCGCGGCCGAGGCCGACGCCCGCGGGGGTGCCGGTGAAGACCAGGTCGCCGGGCAGCAGCGGGAGCACCGCCGACAGCCGCGCGACCAGCAGCGGCACCGGGAAGATCAGGTCGCGGGTGCGGGCCTTCTGCATCTGCTCGCCGTTGATCGCCGAGGTCAGCTCCAGGTCGTCGGGGTCGTCGAACTCCTCGGGCGTGACGACCCACGGCCCGGTCGGGGCGAAGCCGGGGAAGGACTTGCCCAGGCTGAACTGCGGGGCGGGCCCGGCGAGCTGCGACACCCGCTCGGAGACGTCCTGGCCGACCGTCAGCCCGGCCACGTGGTCCCAGGCGTCGGCCTCGGCGACATTGCGTGCTTGCCGGCCGATCACGGCGACCAGCTCGACCTCCCAGTCGGTGTGGCCGCCCGGCGGCAGCGTCACCTCGGTGACCGGGCCGGTGATGCTGGTGACGAACTTGGTGAAGACCGGCGGCAGCCCCTCCGGCGCGTCGAAACCCGACTCGGCGGCGTGGGCGCGGTAGTTCAGCCCGATCGCGAAGACCTGGCGCGGCGCCGGCACCGGCGCCTCCAGCTGGGACGGCTCAAAGGCGTCGCCGTCCGGCAGCGCAGTGGCCGCGGCCCAGTCCCGGAAGCCCTCCCAGTCGGTGTAGACGGCCTGCGGATCGGCCCCGAAGCGGCCGCCGCTCGCCCGTTCGACGTCCACCGCCCGGCCGTCGCGCACGATGACCAGCCGCCCGCCGAGGTTCCCGATCCGCATCCGCACTCCTAATTCACCATGATGATTAGGGCGATCATGCCTGCCAGTCTCGTCGAGGGTCAAGGGTTCCGCCCGCTAATGTGCATGGCGAATTCAGCCGAGGAGGACCGAGTGCGTTCCGTACACGCCCATGCGGATCGTCCACGACCACAGGACCGCCGGCCCCCTCTGACCGGGGTTCACCGGTCCTCGCCGCTCGTCGTGATCTGGGCGACCTCGGGAAGCCGATCGTCACCGGCCGACGTCGGCGCCAACCGCGTGACGGCGGCGGGCATCGGGCCGACGGTGAAGACGCGGGTGAAGGAGGCGACGGTGACACCGGCGAAGGACGCTTCGGACGGCACCTGCCCCGGGAGCGGGATGACGTGGGACCCCGCGTCGAGCCGGCCGTCGAAGACGAGCATCGATGCGCTCTTGGGCTCCGGGGGCACGAATGATGTGCCCCACCACGCCTCGACGGTGACGGGCGCGGAAGCGCCGAGCGCGAGCCGGATCGAGCGCTGCGCGGCGTCGTAGGCGACGTCGCCGCCGTCGAGGTCCTCGGCCGAGGTGGTCGCCTGCACCTGGGCGGCGATGAGGCCGGGGATGCCGGCGAGCCCCTGGACGAAGGTCACGCGCGGGTTGCGTCCGGAGATGCCCTCGCGCAGCCGCCGCTTCGTGTCGGCGGGGACCATGCCGCCGAAGACCAGCACGTCGAGATCGGTGACGTCGTAGTCGTCGAGGACCTGGTCGAACCGGTTCGTCGCGTCCGCGGAGTAGCCCTTGGCGCGCAGGATGTCGACGGCGGCGACGAGCACGCTGGGGCTGCGACCGACGACGAGAACGCGGTCTGTGTCGTTCTTCGGCGAGGTGTTCACTGTCGGATCTCCCTTGGCGGTGGGTGCGAAACGAGCCGCGGCATCGCGGCCCAAGTGTTGGCTCAACCAACATAGCTAGTGTTGGCGCGACCCACAAGTGCAGGCTTGGCGCGTATCCACGCATCACCCCGGCGCCGACCCGCTCCGGCCCGGACGGCAGGCGGCTTATCGGGGTTTAACCCCGGTTGGGGGATGCTCGGCGCATGCGTGTGCTGATCGTTGAGGATGAGCGGGTGCTCGCGGACACGATCGCCGAGGGGCTACGTGAAGAGGCCATGGCGGTGGACGTGGTGTACGACGGCGACGACGCGCTGGAACGGGCGTCCTACAACGAGTACGACGTGGTCGTCCTCGACCGGGACCTGCCGACGGTGCACGGCGACGAGGTGTGCCGGGAACTGGCGGGGCGGCGAGGCCCGGCCCGGATCCTGATGCTGACGGCGGCCGGGGACGTCGAGGACCGGGTGGACGGGCTCACCCTCGGCGCCGACGACTACCTGCCCAAGCCGTTCGTGTTCGGCGAGCTGGTGGCGCGGGTGCGGGCGCTCGCGCGGCGGTCGGGCACACCGGTGCCGCCGGTGCTGGAGAGCCGCGGGATCCGGCTGGACCCGCACCGGCGGCGGGTCGCACGCGACGGCCGGGAACTGCGGCTGACGAACAAGGAGTTCGCGGTGCTGGAAGAGCTGCTGCGCGCCGAGGGCGGGGTGGTGAGCGCCGAACGGCTGCTGGAGCGGGCCTGGGACGAGAACATCGACCCGTTCAGCAACATCGTCCGGGTGACGATGGCGACGCTGCGCCGCAAGCTGGGCGAGCCCGCGGTGATCGAGACGGTGACGGGGTCGGGCTACCGGTTGGAGGCGCGATGAGCGTGCGGGGAATGCTGCGGACGCCGAGGCTGAGCGTCCGGACGCGGCTGACGCTGGTGTACGGGTCGCTGTTCATGGTGATGTCGGCGGTGCTGGTCACGGTGACGTACCTGCTGACGGTGCACACGATGGACCAGCGGCTGCCGGCGCGAACCACCGTCGACCCGCAGACGGTGACGAAGCTGAGGACGCTGGCGACGACGCGGGACCTCGACCAGATCCTGGCGCTGAAGGCCGAGGCCGACCGGCAGCTGACGCGGCAGAAGCACAGCGTGCTCGAGCAGCTGCTGCAGAGCTCGCTGCTGACGATGCTGGTGCTCGGCATCCTGGCGGTGGTGATCGGCTACCTGGTGGCGGGGCGGATGCTGCGCCCGCTGCACAAGGTGACCGCGACGGCGCGGCGGCTCTCGGAGAGCACCCTGCACGAGCGGATCGCGCTGGACGGTCCGCAGGACGAGATCAAGGACCTGGCCGACACGTTCGACCGGATGCTGGACCGGCTGAACCGGGCGTTCGACGCGCAGCGCCGGTTCGTCGCGAACGCCTCACACGAGCTGCGCACGCCGCTGACCATCAACCGGACGGTGCTGGAGGTGGCCCTCGCCAGCCGGAAGAACCCGCCGGAGACCAAGGCGCTCGCGGACGTGCTGCTCGGCAACACCGAACGGCACGAGCGGCTGATCGACGGGCTGCTGCTGCTCGCCAAGTCCGAGCGGGAGCCGGCCGATCCGGCGCCGACGGCGCTGCCGGACGTGGTGCGCGGCGCGCTCGGCGAGCTGGACGGGCGGGCCGGGGCGGTGGACGTGGAGGCGCGGCTGGCGCCGGCGGAGGTGGCGGGCGATCCGGTGCTGCTGGAGCGCTGCGCGATGAACCTGCTGGAGAACGCGGTGAAGTACAACGTGCGGGACGGGCGGGTGTGGGTGCGCACCGGGGTCCGGGACGGGGAGGCGTTCCTGCAGGTGGTGAACACCGGACGGCTCGTCCAGCCGTACGAGGTGGCGGGCATCTTCGAGCCGTTCCGGCGGCTGCGGGCCGACCGGGTGGGCTCGGCGGACGGCGCGGGCCTCGGCCTGTCGATCGTGCGGGCGGTGGTGGGCGCGCACGGCGGGACGATCGAGACGGTCCCGCGGCCGGGCGGCGGGCTGTCGATCACCGTCCGGCTGCCCGCCCTGCCCCGGGCCGCCCTCGTGCCGGTGTGACCGCGAGCGGCTAGCCGGCGTTCTCGGCGGGGAGCGGCCAGGGCGGCGGCTGCGGCCAGTCGACGCGGCCCTCGGGACGGGTCTGGTCGGTGCCCGCGGTGAGCCAGCGGTGCACGACCTTGCCGGTGGCGTTGCGGGGCAGCTCGGGGATGAAGTGCACGTCGCGCGGCACCGCGTACCGGGCGACCTGCGCGTGCACGTAGGCGCGGACGGCCTCGGCGTTGAGCCGGGCGCCGGGCCGCAGCACGATGTAGGCGGCCAGGCGCTGGCCCCAGTCGTCGTCGGGGACGCCGATCACCGCGGCCTCGCCGACCTCGGGCAGGCGCAGCAGGGCGTCCTCGACGTCGCCGGGCACGATGTTCTCGCCGCCGGAGACCACCATGCCGTCGGCGCGGCCGTCCACGAACAGCAGGCCGCGGTGGTCGATGTGGCCGAGGTCGCCGGTGGCGAGCAGCCCGTCGCGGACCTGCATCGGCTCGCCGCCGGTGTACCCCTCGAACAGCAGCTCGTTGGCGGCGAAGATCTGCCCGATGGTGGAGCGGCCGACGCGCCGGCCGTCGGCGCCGACGATGACGAGCGAGGTGTTGCGCGGCGGGCGGCCCGCGGTGCGCGGGTCGGTCCGCAGGTCGCGCGGGGTGGCGATGGACACCCAGGACGCCTCGGTGGAGCCGTAGACGTTGTAGAGCCGGTCGCCGAACGCGTCCATGAACCGGGTGGCGAGGTCGCCGGGGAGCGCGGCGCCGCTGAGCGCGACGATCCGCAGCGAGGAGGTGTCGTGGCCCTCCCGCACCTGCGGGGCCAGGTCGAGGATGCGCTGGAGCATGACCGGGACGGCGAACACGACCGTGTCGCGGTGGGCGGCGATGGAGCGCAGCGTCCGCTCGGGGTCGAACCTGCGGTGCAGGACGATGGTCGCGCGCAGCGCCCAGGCCATCTGCAGCGCCGCGTAGCCCCAGGTGTGGAACAGCGGCGCCTCGATGATCATGGTCTGCCGGGCGCGCAGCGGGATCCGGGAGGTCATCGAGGCCAGCGGCCACAGCCCGGGGCGGGGCGGGCGGCGGGCGCCCTTGGGGCGGCCGGTGGTGCCGGAGCTGAGCATGATCGTCCGGCCCTGGATCTGCGGCGGGCCCGGCGCGGTCTCGGGCGCGGGCACCGAGCGGATCACCTCGTCGATGCTCGGCCCGGTCTCGGCGGGGCCGGGGTCCGCGGCGCGCTGCGGAGGCGGCGCGGGCGCGGGCGGTGCGGCGACGGGCGCGGCCAGCGGCGGATCGCCGCCGGGCGGGCCGGGCCGGCGGTCGGCCCACAGCACGGTGCGGCGCAGCGCGATCGGCACGTTGGCCAGCAGCGGCGCGAACTCGGCGTCGGCGACGATCAGGGCGGGGCGCAGCTCGCCGAG
Source organism: Actinomadura napierensis (assembly GCF_039529375.1). Taxonomy (NCBI): domain Bacteria; kingdom Bacillati; phylum Actinomycetota; class Actinomycetes; order Streptosporangiales; family Thermomonosporaceae; genus Actinomadura; species Actinomadura napierensis. The sequence goes on along the minus strand of NZ_BAAAMR010000030.1, from coordinate 51,721 downwards.
CACCGCGCGGATCTGGCCCGTTCCGAAGCCGGTGTTGAGCAGCACGACCTCGGCGCCGCGCTTGCTGCACGCGACGAGCGTCTCGACCATGCCGCGGTGGTTGCGGCACAGCACGCCGACGCGCGGGCGGGGGCCGTGCAGGGGCAGCCCGATGGCGAGGCGGGTCGTCCGGTCGTCGAGCTCGGCGAAGGTGAGGGCGCCCTCGTCGTCGATGAGGGCCGGCCGGGACGGCGAGTGCGCGGTGGCGGCGGCGAGGACCCCGGCGAGCGTGGTGCCCCAGCGGCGCAGCGCGCCGAGCTGGCGCCACACGCGGCGGGGCCCGCCGGACAGCAGCAGCCCCGTGCGCAGCAGGAGGCCGCCGAGGTCGCGGGCGTGCCCGATCCGCCGGCGCAGCCCCGGCCGGTAGACGGGCCTCGCATGGGTCACCGCGCCTCCTCCGGTGATTTCGAGTCACGTTACCCACGAGTCCCGGGCCGAACAAGGGCACCGGCGCGTCAGTGGTTACTGACGAGTAGCCTTTGTGGTTACCAGCCAGTAGCATCGACCTGTCCACCACCGACAGCCCATCCGCAGGGAGGACGACCCGTGCCTCGCACCGCACGCGACGTCGTGTTCGTCGACGGCGTACGCACGCCGTTCGGCAAGGCCGGCCCCAAGGGCCTGTACGCGCAGACCCGCGCCGACGACCTGGTCGTCCGCGCGATCCGCGAGCTGATGCGCCGCAACCCGTCCCTGCCGCCCGAGCGGGTGGACGAGGTCGCGATCGCCGCCACCACCCAGACCGGCGACCAGGGCCTGACCATCGGACGGTCCGCCGCCGTCCTCGCCGGGCTGCCGAAGAGCGTGCCCGGCTACGCCATCGACCGGATGTGCGCGGGGGCGATGACCGCCGTCACCACGACCGGCGCCGGCATCTCGTTCGGCTCCTACGACGTCGTCATCGCGGGCGGCGTCGAGCACATGGGACGGCACCCGATGGGCGAGGGCGTCGACCCGAACCCGCGGTTCCTCGCCGACAAGCTCGTCGACCCGTCCGCGCTGGTCATGGGGACGACCGCGGAGAACCTGCACGACCGGTTCCCGCAGATCACCAAGGACCGCGCGGACGCCTATGCGGTGCGCAGCCAGCAGAAGGTCGCCGCCGCCTACGCGGCCGGGAAGATCCAGCCCGACCTGGTCCCGACCGCGATCCGCTCCGCCGAGCAGGGCTGGGGCCTGGCGACCGAGGATGAGCCGCCGCGCCCCGGCACCACGCTGGAAGACCTCGCCAGGCTCAAGACCCCGTTCCGCGTGCACGGCAACGTCACCGCCGGGAACGCCGCGGGCCTCAACGACGGCGCGACCGCCTGCCTGCTGGCCGCCGAGGACGTCGCCCGCGACCTGGGCCTCGCGCCGAAGATGCGCCTCGTCGACTTCTCGTTCGCCGGTGTCGAGCCCGAGGTCATGGGCGTCGGGCCCGTCCCCGCCACCGAGAAGCTGCTCGCCCGCAACTCCCTGACCATGGACGACATCGGCCTCATCGAGATCAACGAGGCGTTCGCCGTGCAGGTGCTGGCGTTCCTGGAGCACTTCAAGATCGCCGACGACGACGCGCGGGTGAACCCGTGGGGCGGCGCGATCGCGCTCGGCCACCCGCTCGCCTCGTCCGGCGTGCGGCTGATGAACCAGCTGGCCCGGCTGTTCGAGGAGCGCACCGACGTCCGCTACGGGCTGACGACGATGTGCGTGGGCATGGGCATGGGCGGAACCGTGCTCTGGGAGAACGTGAACTGGGAAGGCGCCAAGTGAGCAGCCTGGGAGAAGTATTCGCGGACGAGGTCGTCACGCACGCGTACGTCAGGGACGTCCAACTTCCACACGGCGCCGGCACCCTCGCGCTGATCACGCTCGACAACGGCCACGACCACACCAAGCCGAACACCTTCGGCCCGAACGGCCTCGCCGAGCTGGACGCCGCGATCGACCGGATCGCCGCACGCGACGACATCGCGGCGGTCGGCGTCACCGGCAAGCCGTTCATCTTCGCGGTCGGCGCCGACCTCAAGGGCGTCCCGCTGATCTCGAGCCACGCGGACGCGCGCGCCATCGGCAAGCTCGGCCACGACGTGTTCCGGCGGCTCGGAGAGCTGGGCGTCCCGTCGTTCGCCTACTACAACGGCGCGGCGATGGGCGGCGGCGTCGAGATCGGCCTGCACTGCGGCTACCGGACGGTCTCCGCCGGCGTCCCGGCGTTCGCGCTGCCGGAGGCGTTCCTCGGCCTGGTGCCCGGCTGGGGCGGCACGTACCTGCTGCCGAACCTGATCGGCGCGGAGAAGGCGCTGAAGGTCGTCATCGACAACCCGCTCGCCCAGAACCGGATGCTGAAGGGCCGGCAGGCCTACGAGCTGGGCATCGCCGACGCGATCTTCGACTCGGCCGACTTCCTGGAGGAGTCGCTCGCCTGGACGGCCCGCGTCCTCAACGGCGAGATCACCGTCACCCGGCCCGAGGTCGACAAGGGCAAGGCGTGGGACGACGCCGTCGCGATGGCCCGCTGGAACCTCGAGGGCAAGCTGCACGGCGCGGCGCCGTCGTTCACCCGCGCGCTCGACCTGGTCGCCGCCGCGAAGGACCGCGGCCGCGACGAGGGCTTCGCCGCCGAGGACGAGGCTCTCGCGGACCTCATCATGAGCGACGAGCTGCGCGCCGGGCTGTACGCGTTCGACCTCACCCAGAAGCGCGCGAAGCGTCCCGCCGGCGCGCCCGACACGTCCCTCGCGCGCAAGGTCACCAAGGTCGGCGTCGTCGGCGCGGGCCTGATGGCCTCGCAGCTCGCGCTGCTGTTCGCGCGCCGCCTGGAGGTCCCGGTCGTCATGACCGACCTCGACCAGGAGCGCCTGGACAAGGGCGTCGGCTACGCGCACGGCGAGATCGACAAGCTGCTCGGCAAGGGCCGCCTCTCCCCCGACAAGGCCAACCGGCTGAAGGCGCTCATCAGCGGCTCGCTGACCAAGGACGCGTTCGCCGACGCCGACTTCGTCATCGAGGCGGTGTTCGAGGAGATGTCGGTGAAGCAGAAGGTGTTCGCCGAGGTCGAGGAGCACGTCTCCGCCGACTGCGTCCTCGCGACCAACACCTCCTCGCTCTCGGTCACCGAGATGGCCGCGAAGCTGGAGCACCCCGAGCGGGTCGTCGGGTTCCACTTCTTCAACCCGGTCGCGGTGCTGCCGCTGCTGGAGATCGTCCGGGGCGAGCGGACCGGCGACGCCGCGCTCGCCACCGCGTTCGCGACCGGCAGGGCGCTGAAGAAGTCGTGCGTGCTGGTCAAGGACGCCCCGGCGTTCGTGGTCAACCGCGTCCTGCTGCGCCTGCTCGCGGAGATCGTCAAGACGGTCGACGAGGGCACCCCGATCGAGGTGGCCGAGCGCGCCGCCGCGCCGCTCGGCCTGCCGATGCCGCCGTTCGTGCTGATGGGGCTGGTCGGCCCGGCGATCGCGCTGCACGTCAACGAGACCCTGCACACCGCGTTCCCGGACCGGTTCCCGCTGTCGGACAACCTGGCCAAGCTCGTCGCGTCCGGCAAGAAGGGCGTCTACCTGCCCGACTTCTCCCTCGACCCGGAGGTCGTGGCGATCTTCGGCGGCGGGACGAGCCCGTCCACCGAGGAGCAGGTCCTCGACCGGGCGCTCGCCGCGCTGGCCGACGAGATCCGGACCATGCTGGACGAGGGCGTCGTCGCGGCGCCCGAGGACATCGACCTGTGCATGATCCTCGGCGCGGGCTGGCCGTTCCACCTCGGCGGCATCACCCCGTACCTCGACAGGTCGGGCGTCGCCGAGAAGGCGGCCGGCCGCCGCTTCCTCGCCCCCGGCGTCGCCTCGCTTCCCGCCTGACCGGCGGATCGTCCACCGTCCGGGCGCTACGGGCGGTGGACGATCATAAGCGGCGCGCATCGGGGCATAGGCCTGTCACAACGACGTGACGCCGAGGAGCCGACGATGAACCTGCTGCGCACCAAGTCGGTCGAACAGTCCATCAAGGACACCGAGGAGCCCGGGCACCGGCTGCGCCGCGACCTGTCCGCGCTCGACCTGGTCGTGTTCGGCATCGGGGTCATCGTCGGGACCGGCATCTTCGTCCTCACCGGGCAGGTCGCCAAGGACAAGGCCGGGCCCGCCGTGGCGATCTCGTTCATCCTCGCCGCCGTCGTGTGCGCGCTGGCCGCGCTATGCTACGCCGAGTTCGCCTCCACCGTCCCGGTCGCCGGGTCGGCCTACACCTTCTCCTACGCCACCCTCGGCGAGTTCCCGGCCTGGATCATCGGCTGGGATCTCATCCTGGAGCTGGCGCTCGGCGCGGCGGTGGTGTCGGTCGGCTGGTCGGGGTACTTCGCCTCGCTGCTGGACAGCGCGGGCCTGCACCTGCCCGCCGCGATCCTCAACCCGCCGGGCAGCAACGGCGGCGTCGTCAACGTGCCGGCGATCGCGCTGGTGCTGGTGGTGACGGGGCTGCTCGTCCTCGGGGTGAAGATCTCCTCGCGGGTGAACGCGGTCGTCGTCGTGGTGAAAGTGGCCGTCGTCCTGCTGGTCATCGTGGCCGGCCTCTTCTTCGTCAAGGGCGACAACTACCACCCGTTCATCCCGCCCTCGGAGCCGAACACGTCGGTGAAGGGCGCGGCGGCGCCGCTGATGCAGGTGATCTTCGGGATCACCCCGGTCAGCTACGGCTGGCTCGGCATCTTCGCCGCGATCGCCATCGTCTTCTTCGCCTACATCGGGTTCGACATCGTCGCCACCGCCGCCGAGGAGGCCCGCCGGCCGCAGCGCGACCTGCCGATCGGCCTGATCGGCTCGCTCGTCATCACCGCGATCCTCTACGCGGCGGTGTCGACCGTCGTCGCCGGGATGCAGAACTACAAGAAGCTCTCCGACGCCGCGCCGCTCGCGGACGCGTTCAAGTCCGTCGGGCACTCCGGGTTCGCCACGGTCATCGACGTCGGCGCCGTCGTCGGCCTCATCGCCGTCGTGCTCATCCTGCTGCTCGGGCAGAGCCGGGTGTTCTTCGCGATGAGCCGGGACGGGCTGCTCCCGCCGTGGCTGTCGGTCATCCACCCGCGGTTCGGCACCCCCTGGCTGTCGACGGTCATCATGGGCGGCATCGTCGCCGTGCTGGCCGGGTTCATCCCGCTGGCCAAGCTCGCCGAGCTGGTCAACATCGGCACGCTGTTCGCTTTCCTGCTGGTGTCGGTCGGCGTGCTGATCCTGCGCCGCACCCGCCCCGACCTGCCGCGCGCGTTCCGCACCCCGTTCGTCCCGGTGATCCCGATCCTGTCGGTGCTGGGCTGCCTCTTCGTCATGATCAACCTGCCGCTGGAGACCTGGTACCGGTTCCTGGCCTGGATGGCGATCGGCGCGGTCATCTACGCCCTCTACGGCCGGACGCACAGCCGCGTCGGGCTCGCCGCCACGAACGTTTCCGGCAAATCCTGACACCGCGCCTGACGGCCGTCATACGATCATGCGGACGCGCAGGCCCCTCCCGCACGAACGGTGGACAGGCACATGAGCGACACCTCGGCCCCGCCCGCCGGCGGCCCCTCCCCCTCGGACCGGATCGACTCCACCCGGCCGCACTCGGCCCGGGTCTGGGACCACTGGCTCGGCGGCAAGGACAACTACGACGTCGACCGGGCGCTCGGCGACCAGATCGCCGCCACGTTCCCGCACGTGGTGACCATGGTCCGCGCCGACCGGACGTTCATGGCGCGGTCGGTGCGGTTCCTCGCCGAGCAGGGCGTCGACCAGTTCCTCGACATCGGCACCGGGCTGCCGACCGAGCCGAACGTCCACCAGGTCGCGCAGAGCGTCGTCCCGACCGCGCGCGTGGTGTACGTCGACAACGACCCGGTGGTCCTCGCGCACGCGCGGGCGCTGCTGAACTCCCCGTCGGGCGCCACCGCCTACCTGGACGCCGACCTGCGCGAACCCGGCCGGATCCTGGCCGACGCGGCCGCCACCCTGGACCTGAACCGGCCCGTCGCGATCACGCTGATGAGCCTGATGCACTTCGTGGCCGACTTCGGCGACGCCCGGTCCGTCCTGTGGCGGCTGCTGGACGCCGTCCCGTCCGGGAGCTGGCTCGCCTTCACCCACGCCACCGCCGAACTCGGCGGCCCGAAGGTGCGGGAGGCGTTCGAGATGTGGAACGCCAACGCCGTCCAGAAGGCGCGGCCCCGCGACCGCGCCGACGTCCTGGCCCTCATCGACGGCCTTGAGCTGGTGGAACCGGGCGTGGTGTCCCCGACCCGCTGGCGGCCGGGACCGGACGATGACCCCGCGGCCCCGGAGGTGCCGCTCTGGGCCGGGGTCGCGCGCAAGCCCTGATCATCCGCCAGAGGGCGCGCGCGGCGGGGCCGTTGAGTCGATCCGTGACCGGTGTCACGGTGTCCTTTTGCCGTGCGGGTCGGCACAATACGCGCATGGCTTCTCCTGTGCTCGTCGCGGTGATCGGCTCGGGGCCCGCCGGCATCTACGCCGCCGAGGCCCTCGTGAAGCAGACCGACGGAGACGTCCGGGTGGACGTGTTCGACCGGCTGCCGACGCCGTACGGGCTGGTCCGCTACGGCGTCGCGCCCGACCACACGTCGATCAAGTCGATCGCCAAGTACCTGCAGCGGGTGCTGGAGAACCCGGCCGTCCGCTTCTTCGGCTGCGTCGAGCTCGGCCGCGACCTCACCCGCGCCGACCTGCTGGACTGCTACGACGCGGTCATCTACTCCACCGGCGCGATGGTCGACCGGCAGATGCGCATCCCCGGCGAGGACCTTCCCGGCAGCATCGCCGCCACCGACTTCGTCAACTGGTACTGCGGGCACCCCGACGCCGCCGACCACTCCTTCGACCTGTCGGTCGAGGAGGTCGCCGTGATCGGCGTCGGCAACGTCGCCGTCGACGTGGTGCGGATCCTGGCCAAGACCGCGGACGAGCTGCGCTCCACCGACGTCCCCGAGCAGGTCATCGAGGCGCTGACGAAGAGCCGGGTCAAGCGCGTCCACATGATCGGGCGGCGCGGGCCCGCGCAGGCGAAGTTCACCACCAAGGAGGCCCGCGAGCTCGGCGAGCTGCCCAACGCCAGCATCCACGTGAGCCCCGAGGACATGGACCTCGACCCCGCCAGCGCCGAGCTCGCCGAGAGCGACCGGCACGTGCGCGGCAACGTCAAGGTGCTGAACGCCTGGACCGGCGAGCCCGCCCCCGGCCGCGCCCGGCACATCGACGTCCGGTTCTGGCGCGCGCCCGCCGAGATCCTCGGCACCGACCATGTCGAGGGCCTGCGGCTGGAGAAGACCGCGCTCGACGAGTCGGGCCGCGTCGTCGGCACCGGCGAGTTCGAGACCCTGCCGGTCGGCCTGGTGCTGCGCTCGGTCGGCTACCAGAGCGTCCCGCTGGACGGCGTCCCGTTCGACGAGCGGTCCTCCATCGTGCCGAACGAGGGCGGCCGCATCCTCGGCGCGGACGGCTCGCCGGTGCCCCGCGAGTACGTCGCCGGCTGGATCAAGCGCGGCCCGTCCGGCGTCGTCGGCACCAACAAGTCCGACGCCGCCGAGACCGTCCGCAACCTGCTGGCGGACCTGGAGGGCACCGACGCGGCGCCCAAGCGCACCATCGAGGAGGTGCTGGAGTCGCGGGGGCTGCCCGTCGTCACCTACGACGACTGGCTGAACCTCGACGCCGCCGAGATCGCCCTGGCCCGCAGCCTCGACCGCGGCGAGCGCGTGAAGCTGGCCCGGTGGGAGGCCATGACGTCGGCCTGCCGCGACGCGATCACGGGCCGCAAGAAGCCGCCGGGAAACTAGTGACGGATGCGTGCACGGAGCGCTACCGTGCGCGGGTGACCGTCGGTCCAGAACTGTACGGGTTCCCCCCACCCGAGACGGTGCCCGACCTCAGGTGGCTCGGTCCCGACTACGTCTCCGTGCTCGTGCACGACCTGACGCAGGGGCTGCTGCGCCAGGATCCGCGCACGTCCGTCATGGGCGTGCGGTGCGAGGGCGAGCCGCGGCTCGCCCCGTCCGTCGACCCGGCCGGCGTCATCCGCGCCCACGACGCCTGCTTCCCGCTCCAGGTCTACGTCCAGGACGGCGCCGGGCGCCCCTGGCGGCTGCGCGGCCGGTGGACCTACTCCGGCCGCGAGCTCGGCACCCGCGCCGCGTCCATCACGCACTTCTGGCAGCTGCTGTCCGCCGAGGGCATCTGACGCGGCTCAGTCGGACGTCGCGGGCTCGTGCGCGTCCGACGCGGTGACGCGGGCGACGGCCTCGGTGATGTCGCGGGCCAGGTCCTGCGAGGTCAGGCCGCAGTCGGCGAGGATCAGGTCGCGCTTGGCGTGGTCCAGGAACTCCTGCGGGATGCCGAAGGTGCGGACCGGGGTGTCGACGCCCTCGTCGCGCAGCAGGCGGGCCACGGCGTCGCCGACGGCGCCCACGCGGCCGTTGTCCTCGACCACGGCGACCATGCTGTGCGCGGCGGCCGCGGCCGACAGTGCCGGGTCGAGGGGCTTGACGAAGCGCGGGTCCACGACGGTGGCGCCGATGCCCTGGTCGGCCAGGCGCCCGCCGACCTCGACCGCGGGCGTCGCCATCGCGCCGACCGCGACGATGAGCACGTCGGCGCCGTTGGCGCCCGGGTGGCGGGCCAGCACGTCCATGGAGCCGAGGCGGTCGACGGCGTCCAGGTCGGCGGCCACGGCGCCCTTGGGGAAGCGCAGCGCGGTCGGGCCGTCGGAGATCGCCAGGCACTCGCGCAGCAGCTCGGCGACGCGGGCGCCGTCGCGCGGGACCGCGATTCGCATGCCGGGCACGAGCTGGAGCAGCGACAGGTCCCACATGCCGTTGTGGGACGGCCCGTCGTCGCCGGTGACGCCGGCCCGGTCGAGCACGAACGTGACCGCCTGGCCGTGCAGCGCCACGTCCATCAGCACCTGGTCGAACGCCCGGTTCAGGAACGTGGCGTAGACCGCGACGACCGGGTGCAGGCCGCCCAGGGCGAGCCCGGCGGCGGACGTCACCGCGTGCTGCTCGGCGATGCCGACGTCGTAGATGCGGTCCGGGTAGGCGGCGGCGAAGTCGGCCAGCCCGACCGGGTGCAGCATCGCGGCGGTGATCCCCACCACGTCGCGGCGCTCCCGGCCGATCTCGACCATCTCCTCGCTGAACACGTTGGTCCAGATGCGGCCCTTGGGCTTCTGCACGCCGGTCTCGCGGTCGTACGGGCCCGGCGAGTGGAACTGCTCCTCCTCGTCGTTCTCCGCGGGCGAGTAGCCGTGGCCCTTGCGGGTGATGCAGTGCACGATCACCGGCCCGCCGAACGCGCGCGCCTTGCGCAGCGCGTGCTCGACGGCCTGCTCGTCGTGGCCGTCGATGGGGCCGACGTACTTGAGACCGAGGTCCTCGAACATGGCCTGCGGCTGCAGGATGTCCTTGAGGCCCTTCTTGATCCCGTGCAGCGCCTCGTAGGCGACGTTCCCGACGACGGGCGCCCTCGGAACGGTCCGCTTGACGAGGTCGAGGGCCTGCTCGTAGGTCGGGGTGACGCGCAGGGCGGCCAGATGGCTCGCCAGCCCGCCGATCGTCGGCGAGTAGGAGCGGCCGTTGTCGTTGACGACGATGATGACCTTGCGGTCCTTGCCGTCGGCGATGTTGTTGAGGGCCTCCCAGCACATGCCGCCGGTGAGCGCGCCGTCGCCGACGACGGGCACGACCACCCGGTCGCCCTCGCCGCGCAGCTCGAACGCCTTGGCCAGCCCGTCGGCGTAGGACAGCGCGGTGGAGGCGTGCGAGTTCTCGATCACGTCGTGCTCGGACTCGGCCCGGCTGGGGTAGCCGGAGATGCCGCCGCGCCGCTTGAGCAGGGTGAAGTCGTGCCGGCCGGTGAGCAGCTTGTGCACGTAGGACTGGTGCCCGGTGTCCCAGAGGATCTTGTCCTTGGGCGAGTCGAACACCCGGTGCAGCGCGATGGTGAGCTCCACCACGCCGAGGTTGGGGCCCAGATGGCCGCCGGTCTTGGCGACCGCGTCGATCAGGAAGTCGCGGATATCCTCCGCGAGGCCCGGCAGGTGCGCGGCGTCCAGTCGTTTGAGGTCGTCGGGACCCTTGATCGACTCCAGCAGGCTCACGCGTGTCAACTCCTCCGTCGGGGACCGGTTCCCCTGGCTCGGGCCGTTCCGAGTTTAATCCCGGTTCGCCCGCGACGCGCCGGAGGGGGACCTGGCCGCCGGGTGTGAAACGCCTGACCCCGGCGGGGCCGATGGGGTAGGAAAAGAGCATGGCCGTCGAAGAGATCGTACTGCTCAACGCGGATGACGAGGCGGTCGGAACCGCCCCCAAGGCCGCGAGCCACCATAGAGACACGCCGTACCACCTGGCCTTTTCCTGCTATGTGGTGGACACGGAGGGTCGCGTTCTGATCACTCGCCGCGCCCTGTCGAAGCGGACCTTCCCCGGCGTCTGGACGGGCAGCTGCTGCGGCCATCCGGGTCCGGGCGAGGGGCTGCGCGGCGCCGTGCTGCGGCGATTGCGGGACGAACTCGGCATCTCGGGCGTGTCCCTGACATCCGTCCTCCCCGCGTTCCAGTACCGGGCGGTCGCCGAGGACGGCACCCTCGAGAACGAGCGCTGCCCGGTGGTGCGCGCCGACGTCCCCGCGGGCACGCCCGTCGCGCGCAACCCCGACGAGGTCGAGGACGCCGAGTGGTGGACGTGGCGGCAGTGCCTCGACCTCGCCGCGCGCCCGGAGGCCTCGCCCTGGTACCGGCTGCAGCTGGCCGAGCTGGCCCCGCTGGGCGCGCCCCGCGACTGGCCCGACGCCGGGACCGCGACGCTCCCGCCCGCCCTCACCTGGTAAAAGCCGCCGGAACGGCGCGGCGGCCACCGCCGTAAAGCCGTTCCCCACGGGCCGGGTGCGCATCCGCGCGCCCGGCCCGCGTCCGATAACCGAGAGATCACTTTTCCGTCCCCGGTGTTGACCCGGTCACGTCCCGAACGGACGCTTGCTTATCCCGGGGGTAACCGAAGGGACGGACGATGCTAGGACGTGCTCCCCGGCGTCGCTGGACGGCATTCGCGGCCGCCGCGATGACCGGTGCTCTCGCCTTGTCGGCGTGCGGCGGTAACGGAAGCAAGAGCAACAACGACAAGTCCCAGGTCGAGGTCTTCTCCTGGTGGACCGGTCCAGGCGAAGCGGACGGGCTCGCCGCGCTGAAGGCCGACTTCGAGAAGAAGAATCCCGGTACGAAGTTCGTCAACGCCGCGATCGCCGGCGGGTCGGGCACGCAGGCGCAGGCGGTGCTGGCCAGCCGCCTGCAGAACCGCAAGCCGCCGGACTCCTTCCAGGGGCACGCGGGCGCGGAACTGCTCGACTACATCAAGGCCGGGCAGATCGAGCCGCTGGACTCCTTCTACGACGAGAACAATCTGAAGTCGGTCTATCCGCAGCAGCTCCTCCAGCAGATCAGCTACAAGGGCCACATCTACTCGGTGCCCGTCGACATCCACCGGTCGAACATGCTCTGGTACAACCCGAGCATCCTGAAGGACGCCGGAATTGCGGACGCGCCCAAGTCGATCCCCGAGTTCATCGCCGACCTGAAGGCGGTCAAGCAGAAGACCAAGAAGGTGCCGCTGTCGCTCGGCGCGCAATGGACGGCGGACCACCTGCTGGAGAACGTCCTGCTCGGCGACCTCGGCACCGACGCCTACAACGCGCTGTGGAAGCCGGGCGCCGACTGGAGCACCGCGGCGGTGACGAAGGCGCTGAACGACTACGCCGAGATCGTGAAGTACACCACCGTCGAGGCCGCGTCCACCGACTGGCAGGGCGCCGCGAAGGCCGTGGTGGACGGCAAGGCCGCGTTCAACATCATGGGCGACTGGGCGTACGGCTACTTCGTCAACCCGGCGCCCAACGGCCTGAGCAAGAAGCTCGACACCGACTTCAAGTACGCGCCGACGCCCGGCACCGACGGCACCTACCTGTGGCTGTCGGACAGCTTCACCCTGCCCAAGGGCGCGCCGCACCACGCCGGTGCGCTGGCCTGGCTGAAGGAGGTGTCCAGCCGTGAGGGACAGGACCTGTTCAACCCGAAGAAGGGGTCGGTGCCCGCGCGCAAGGACGCCGACAAGAGCCTGTACAGCACCGGCTACCTGAAGTACGCGTTCGAGCAGTGGAACAACCCGGCCACCAAGCTCGCCGGCTCCTTCTGGCACGGCGTCAACGCCAGCAAGAAGCAGCACACCGACATCGACACGGCGGTCGGCCTGTTCCTGCAGAGCAAGGACATCGGCAAGCTGCAGTCGCAGCTCGTCGCCGCGGCCAAGAACAGCGGTCAGTGACGCGCCGCCAGACGGCACGGCGTTCCCCGACCGAGCGTGAGGACGCCGGTGGATCCCCGGTGCGGCGGCCGCTGAGCGGCCGCCGCCCGGCCCTGCGGCGCAGCCGCAAATGGCTGCCGGGGCTGCTGCTGGTGTCGCCGTCCATCGTGGCGATCGGCCTGTTCGTCTACGGGCTGATCTTCTGGAACACGCGGGTGGCGGTGAGCGGCAAGCACGACGAGGTGACGCCGTACGGGTTCGACAAGGGCAGGAACTTCGTCGACCTGTGGCACCAGCCGAGCTGGCCGGGCGCGGTGAAGCACGCGCTGCTGTTCACCGCGGTGTTCGTGCTCGGCGCCCTCGTCCTCGGCGCGTTCCTGGCGTTCCTGATGGACAAGGGGATCCGGGGCGAGGCGTCGTTCCGGGTCATCTACCTGTTCCCGATGGCGGTGTCGTTCATCGCCAGCGGCGTGGTGTGGCGGTGGCTGATGAACCCGGCGCCGGCGCAGCGCGCCGTCGGGTTCAACCAGCTGTTCGACAAGCTCCATCTGAGCGGGCTGGCGAACGACTGGTGGCAGGACCCGAGCTGGGGCATGGCCGCGATGGCGCTCCCCGCGATCTGGCAGATGTCCGGCTACGTCATGGCCCTGTACCTGGCCGGGTTCCGCAGCGTCCCGGAGGAGCTGCGCGAGGCCGCACGCGTCGACGGCGCGTCCGAGTGGAAGGTGTACCGGTACGTGGTCTTCCCGCAGCTGCGCCCGGTGACGCTGTCGGCGCTGATCATCCTCGGGCACATCTCGCTGAAGGTGTTCGACCTGATCATGGCGATCGCCGGCAAGCAGATCATCACCTACGTCCCCGCCATCGCGACGTACGTGGAGATCTTCGACCGGCACGACCCCGCCAACGGCGCCACCATCGCCACCTATCTGCTGCTCGCGGTGGCGCTGCTGGTGATCCCGTACCTGGTGTGGTCGGTGCGGACGGAGCGGAACCGATGACCGCCGCGAGCACGGCGCGGCCCCCGGCCGGCGCCGGCGCGGCGGCCCGGACGCTGCGGATCGCCCGGCCGGTGGTCCTGCTGGCGTTCGTGATCCTGTTCCTCATCCCGGTGTACGTCCTGCTCGTCACCAGCTTCAAGCCGCTGCAGGAGGCCGACCCGAGCAGCGCGTGGAACCTGCCGCACCACTGGAGCACCACCGGCTGGAGCTCGGCGTGGGACGCCCTCAAGCCGGGCCTGGAGAACAGCGTCAAGATCGCGGTGACCGGCTCGCTGATCTCCGCGGCGCTCGGCTCGCTGAACGGGTACGTGCTGTCGAAGTGGCGCTTCCCCGGTTCCGACGCCGTCTTCACGCTGTTCCTGTTCGGGATGTTCATCCCGTACCAGGCGGTGATGATCCCGCTGGCCGGGCTGCTGACGAACATGGGCCTCGTCGGGACGATCCGGGGCCTGGTCCTCGCGCACGTCGTCTACGGCATCCCGATCTGCACGCTGATCTTCCGGAACTACTACGTGACGATCCCGGACGAGCTGATCGAGGCGGCCCGGGTCGACGGCGCGGGCATCATCCGCACGTACTGGTCGATCATCGTGCCGGTGTCCGGGCCCGCGTTCGCGGTGACGGTGATCTGGCAGTTCACCTCGATGTGGAACGACTTCCTGTTCGCCGTCTTCCTCGGCGCGCCCGACAGCTGGCCGGTCACGGTGATGCTGAACAACACCGCCGGGTCCGGCGCGACCGCCGTGCAGTACAACCAGCAGATGGCCGAGGCGCTGCTGGCGTCGCTGCCGACCCTGCTGGTCTACCTGCTGCTCGGGCGGTTCTTCATGCGCGGGCTGATGGCGGGCGCACTGAAGGGCTGACATGGGCCGGGACGGGCGGGCCGGAGCGCCCCGCCCGTCCCGGCCGCCCGTCAACCGCGCACCGGCCTCGCGCGTCACATTGGTGATCGAAGGAGATCCGGATGGCCTCGCACGAGCCGCTCGCCTGCCGCATTGGCAATCGGACGGCGATGCGCCTAGCCTCTCGGGCATCATCGCGCGGCATCCCCGGCGGCGGCCGTCCCGCCGGCCCGCGCGATCACGCTTCGGGCCGACAGGAGGTGACCGCGTGCAGGCGCTAAGCGTTCAGCAGCCCTGGGCGTTCGCGATCGCGCGTGGCGGGAAGAGCGTCTCGAACGAGAGCGCACCGACCGCCTACCGCGGCCCGCTCCTCGTGCACGCCTCCATGCGGGTCGACCTCAAGGCGTGCGACTCGCCGCTGATCCAGGCCGCCGGCTGGGACCCGCGCGACCCGCTCGCCACCATCGGCGCCGTCATCGCCGTCGCCGAGCTCGACGGCGTCTGCTCGGCCGCCGTGCGGGGCGGCTCGTGCGACTGCGGCCCGTGGGCCGACCCGGGGTCGCACCACTGGCACCTCGGCGCCGTCCGCGCCCTCCCCCGGCCCATCGTGGCCCTCGGCCGCAGCCCCGGCCTGTGGGAGCCGAAGCCGACGCTCGTGAACGAGATCAGCTCGATGTTCGCGGCGACCGCCGCGCTCGACCACTCGTCCTGAGGGCGTCGGCGGCCTCGCGGAGGCGGGCGAACTCGGCGGCGAGGCGGTCGGGCTGCCAGCTCGCGTTCAGGCCGCTCGGGTTCGGCAGGATCCACAGGCGCGCGGGGCCGAACGTCTCGTCCTGCGGGCCGATCTCGGTGCCGGGGCGGCCGAACGCGGTGCGGTAGGCGGTGACGCCGCAGATGGCGAGGTAGGCGGGGCGGTGCCGCTCGACCAGGGCGGTGAGGCGGCGCCCGCCGTCGCGCAGTTCCTCGCCGGTCAGCTCGTCGGCGCGCGCGGTGGCGCGCGGCGCCAGGTTGGTGATGCCGAGGCCGTAGCCGGGCAGCAGGTCCTGCTCGGACGGGTGGAGCAGCCGGTCGGTGAAGCCGGAGCGGTGCAGCGCGGGCCAGAAGCGGTTGCCGGGGCGGGCGAAGTGGTGGCCGGTGGCGGCGGAGTACAGCCCGGGGTTGATGCCGCTGAACAGCACGCGCAGCGGCTCGCCGTCCGGGGGCAGGACGTCGGGGATCAGGCGGTCGCGGGCGGCCTCCAGGTCGGCCTTGGTGGGGCGCATCAGACCAGGTTACGGACGATCAGGACGGTCGCGGACGCGCCGACGACGATGAGCAGCGCCAGCCGGAGCCGTCCGGCGTCGAGGTAGCGGCGCAGCGGGCCGGCGGCGAGGAACCCGGCGAGGACGAACGGCAGGAGCTCCAGCCCGGCCGTGACCTGCCGGGCGGGCAGCCGCCCGGCGGCGGCGAGGGTGGCCAGCGACAGCAGCGCGCCGGCGATGAAGAAGACCGCCAAAGTCGCGCGGACGCGGGGGCCGCTCTCCCGCTGGTACAGCAGCGCGATCGGCGGGCCGCCGATGCCGGAGGCGGTGCCGGTGGTGCCGGAGATGACGCCGGCGACGGCGAGGGTGCGGCGGTTGCGCGGCACCTCGCGGGCCCACGTCGTCACGGCGAGCGCGGCGAGGACGATGACGCCGATCGCGACGCCGAGGACGCGGTCCGGGGCGGCGGCCACCAGCCACACGCCGACCGGGGTCCCGATGAGGCGGCCGCCGAACGCCCAGCCGAGCCCCCGCAGCTCGGCGTGCCGGACCTCCTGGGCGAGCGTCGCGACCGGCAGGGCCAGCGCGGTGACCAGGATCGCGCCCGGCATGAGGTCGGGGAACAGCATCGTCACGATCGGGGTGGCGACCAGGCCGACGCCGAGGCCGACGCTGCCCTGCACGATGGCGCCGAGCAGCGCGGCCAGGCCGCCGATCAGCAGGAAGTCGGGTGGGGGCACGGAATGGAACGGTACATCCCGACTTTTCCGACCTGTGATGGGAAATCAGGCGGAGGCGTCCGTGAGGGCCTTCAGCTGCTCGCCGGTGAGGGCCGTGCGCGCCACCTGCAGGAGCGGCTGGAGCTGCTCCAGCGTGCGGGCGCTCGCGATCGGCGCGGCCACGGTCGGCTGCGCGGCGAGCCAGGCGAGCGCCACCGTCGCGACGGGCGCGCCCTGCTCCTCGGCGACCAGGTCGAGGGCGGCCAGCACCCGGCGCCCGCGCTCGGTCCTCAGGTACTCCCCCGCCCGGCCGGCGCGCGGGCTGTCCACCTCCGTCCCCGGACGGTACTTGCCGGTCAGGAACCCCGACGCCAGGCCGTAGTACGGGACGCAGGCCAGGCCGTACCGCTCGGCGAGGTCGCGGCGCGGCCCCTCGTAGGTGTCGCGGGACACCAGGTTGTAGTGCGGCTGGATCGCCACGTACCGGGCCGTGCCCTCCCGCTCGCTGAACTCCAGCGACGCCTGGAGCCGGTCGGGCTCGATGTTGGACACCGCGATGTGGCGGATCTTGCCCGCGCGCACCAGCTCGTCCAGCGTCCCCATGATCTCCTCGACGGGGACGGACGGGTCGTCGAAGTGGGTGTAGTAGAGGTCGATCCGGTCGGTGCGCAGCCGCCTCAGCGAGTCGTCGGCGGCGGCCCGGATGTTCGCGGGCGCGAGGCCGCGCCGGTCGGGATGCCGCCCGACCTTCGTGGCGACCACGACGTCGTCGCGGTTGCGGCGCTCCGCCATCCAGTCGCCGATGATCGTCTCCGACTCGCCGCCCGCGTTGCCGGGCGCGGACGCCATGTAGGAGTCGGCGGTGTCGACGAAGTTGCCGCCGGCCGCCGCGTAGGCGTCGAGGATCTCGAAGGAGCCGTCGCGGTCCGCCGTCCAGCCGAACACGTTGCCGCCGAGCGAGAGCGGGTGGACGTCCAGGTCGCCGATCTTCTTGGTGTCAGCCATGCTCCGATCCAATCAAACGGGTGCGCGGCTCCGGCTTCGGCCTGCGCCCGGTCGCCGAGCGCTAGACCGCCGTTCCGGTGTCCGCGTCCGCGAAATGGCAGGCGACCGCGTGCGCCGCGCCCTCCCGGACGATCAGCTCCGGGACGTTCTCGGCGCACGTTTCGGCGGCCATGTGGCAGCGGGTGCGGAACCGGCATCCGGTCGGCGGTGACGCCGGCGACGGCACCTCCCCCTCCAGGACGATCTCCCGGGCGGCGTCGTCCGGCCGGTCGCGCACCGAGGGGACCGCCGACAGCAGCGCCCGCGTGTACGGGTGCCGGGGGTCGCCGAACACCTGGGCGGCGGTGCCCTGCTCGACGACGGTGCCGAGGTACATCACCGCGACCTCGTCCGCGATGTGCCGGACGACGTCCAGGTCGTGGGAGATGAACAGGTACGCCACGCCGAGTTCGGACTGCAGGTCCGCGAGCAGGTTGAGGATCTGCGCGCGGACCGACACGTCCAGCGCCGACACCGCCTCGTCGCACACGATCAGCCGGGGCCGCAGCGCGAGCGCGCGGGCGATGGCGACGCGCTGGCACTGCCCGCCGGACAGCTCGTGCAGGCGCCGCGCGGCGTGCTCGGGCCGCAGGCCGACCAGGTCCAGCAGGCGGGCGACCTCGGCGTCCTCGCGGTCGCGCGGCACGATGCCGGGATGGACCCGCCATCCCTCCGCGATGACCGCGGCGACGGTCATGCGGGGGTTCAGCGAGGTGTAGGGGTCCTGGAACACCATCTGGACGTCCCGGCTCACCCGGCGGCGCCGTCGGGGCGGCATCGACGCGAGGTCCGTGCCGTCGAACTCGATGGTCCCGGCGAACGCGGGGATCAGCCCCACGATCGCGCGCGCGAGCGTGGACTTGCCACAGCCGGACTCGCCGACGACGCCGAGCGTCCTGCCCGCCCGGACGGTCAGGTCGAGCCCGGCGACGACGGGCACCCGCCGCCGGCCGAACCCGTGCCGGCCGGGCCGCTGGTAGCCGGCCTCCAGGCCGCCGACCCGCAGGACGATCTCGGCGTCCCCGGCCGGTGCCGCGGTGTCGTGCGCGGTCGCCGTCATCGGTCCTCCTCTGCACTGTGGGCGGCGCCGACCTCGTCGGCGTGGTGGCAGGCGACGGACCGGCCGCCGCTCTCGGCGAGCGGCGGGTCCTCGGTCCGGCACACGTCCGTCGCGAACGGGCAGCGGGGATGGAAGGCGCAGCCGCCGGGCGGGCGCCGCGGATCCGGCGGGAGGCCCGGGACCGGGGTCAGCCGGCCGCCCTCCGCGCCGTCCGGCATGGCCTGGAGGAGGCCCAGCGTGTACGGGTGCGCGGGACGGGTGTAGACGGCGTCCAGCGGGCCCTGCTCCACGATCCGTCCCGCGTACATGACCGCGACCTCGTGGGCCATCCGCGCCACCACGCCGAGGTCGTGCGAGACCAGCAGCGTGGCGAGCCCCGCCTCCTCCTGGCGGCGGGCCAGCAGGCGCAGGATCTGCGCCTGGACGGTCACGTCGAGAGCGGTGGTGGGCTCGTCGGCGAGCAGGACGGACGGGCCGAGCGCCAGCGCCATCGCGATCACGGCGCGCTGGCGCATGCCGCCGGAGAACTCGTGCGGATGGTCGCCGTAGCGCGTCCCGGCGTCGGCGATGCCGACCTCGCGCATCAGCGCGACGGCCCGCTCGCGCGCCTCCCGGCGGCTCAGGCCGAGCCGCCGGCGGAACGGCTCGGCGATCTGGCGGCCGACGGCGAAGCCCGGGTTGAGCGCGGCCATCGGGTCCTGGAAGACCATGGCGATCCGGCTGCCGCGCGCCTCGCGCCACTGCCGCGCGGAGAAGCCGGCGGTGTCGTCGCCGCCGAGGACGACGCTCCCGGCGGTGATCTCGGCGCCGGGCGGCAGGAGTCCGATGAGGGCCAGGGACGTGAGGCTCTTGCCGCTGCCGGACTCGCCGACGAGGGCCAGGACCCGCCCGGGGCGCAGCCGCAGCGTGACGCCCCTGACGACGGGGGTGACGTGCCGGCCGGAACGGAACCCGATGTGGACGTCGCGCATCTCCGCGGCGGCGTCCTCTTCGGGCGGGGTGGGGACGGGGTGGACGGCTGACATGGTCATGGGGAGGTCGCCTCTCAGAGCTGGGCCCGGGGGTCCGTCAGGTCGCGGAAGGCGTCGCCGACGAGGCCGACTCCGGTGACCACGGCGGCCAGCGCGATCGCGGGCATCGTGGAGATCCACCAGGCGGAGCCGAGGTAGTCGCGGCCCGCCGAGACGGTGGCGCCCCAGGAGGCCTGGTCGGGCGGGATGCCGAGGCCGAGGAAGCTCAGCGACGCCTCCGCGACCATCACCAGGCCGATCTGGACGGTCGCGGCGACCAGCAGCGGCTGCCAGCACGACGGCAGCACGTGCCGCACGAGGATCCGCACGTGGCCGGCGCCGAGGACGCGGGCCGAGTCGACGAACTCCAGGTCGCGCGTCGCGAGCGCGGACGCCCGCACGACCCGGGCGAACACCACCCAGCGGGTCACGGCCAGGGTGATGACGACGTTGGTGACGCTCGGGCCGAGGACCCCGGCGATGAGGATCGCCAGCAGGATCGACGGGAACGCCAGCTGGACGTCCCCGACGCGGGACAGGACGGCGTCGACCCAGCCGCCGAAGTAGCCGGACACGAGCCCGGCGACGAGCCCGACGGCGCCGCCGGCGAGGACGGTGGCGGCACCGACCAGCAGGGACACGCGGCTGCCGGCGAGCAGGCTGGTGAGCATGTCGCGCCCGACCTGGTCGGTGCCGAGCCAGGCGACCGACCCGTCCCCGAGCCGCGATCCGGGCGGCAGGAGCCGGTGCGGCAGGTCGGTCGCGACCGGGTCGTAGGGCATCAGGACCGGGCCGAGGAGCGCGGCCAGGACGAACAGCCCGACGACGGCGAGCCCGATCCACGCCCGCACCGGCAGCCGGCGCCGGCGGGGCTCGGCGGCGGCCGGCGCGGGCGCGGGCGCTGGCGCGGCGGCGATGGCGCTCATGGTGTGCTCCCGTTCATGCGTTCTGCGGGGTGAGGCGCGGGTCGAGGGCGACGCACAGGACGTCGACGACGAGGTTCAGCGCGATGTAGCAGACCGTGATCGTCACGATGGCGGCCTCGACCACGGCGTAGTCGCGGTTGGTGATGGCGTCGACCATCAGCGAGCCGAGGCCGGGCCAGGAGAACACCACCTCGACGATGACGGCGTTGGCGATGAAGTTGCCCATCAGCAGGCCGAGGACGGTCACGACGGGCAGCGCGATGTTGCGGGCGACGTGCACGTACAGCACGGCGCCCTCGCCGGTGCCCTTGGCGCGGGCGGTGCGGACGTAGTCCTTGCCGATCTCCTCCAGGGCGCCGTTGCGCACGAGCCGGGCGAGCCAGCCGACGAACGGCAGCGCGAGCGTCACCGACGGCAGGATGACCGCCTCGGGGCCGCCGCCCGCGGTGCTGGGCAGCCAGTGCAGCTGCCGGGCGAACAGCAGGATCAGCACGATGCCGAGCCAGAACGACGGCAGCGCCTGCCCGACGAGCGAGCCGGCGGAGACGAGGGCGTCGAGGATCCGGCCGGGCCGCCGCGCGCACAGCATGCCGAACGGGAACCCGGCCGCGAGGGTGATGACGAGGGCGAGCGCGGCGAGCGCGAGGGTCGCGGGGAAGCGGTCGAGGGTGGCGCTCATGGCGCTGCCGCCGAGCCGCCAGGAGTCGCCGAAGTCGCCGTGCAGCACCTCGCCCATGTGCGTGAGGTACTGCCGCCACAGGGGCTTGTCGAGGCCGAAGTCGGCGCGGACGGAGGCGAGCTGGTCGGCGCTCGCGTCCGGGCCGAGGATGAGGGTGGCGGGGTCGCCGGGGACGATCCGCACGACCACGAACACCAGCGTGACGGCGCCCCAGGCGACGAGGACGGCCTGGCCGGCGCGGCGGAGCAGGAAGCGGCCCATCAGGACGTCCTTCCGGTCCGCGCGGCCGCCGGGCCCGCCGTCGAGGAGCGGACGACGAGGTCGGCCTCCAGCAGCGTGCGGCTCGGCGCGTCCGCGGGCGGGGCGCCCGCCATCCGCTCCAGGAGCCGGTCGACGGCGGTCGTGCCGACGCGCGCGGCGGGCAGCCGCACGGTGGTCAGCGGCGGGGCGAGGTAGGCGGCGAACGGGTGGTCGCCGTGCCCGGCGACGGCGACGTCCCCGGGGATGGACAGGCCGTGCTCGGTGAACGCCCGGTACAGGCCGAGCGCGAAGTAGTCGTTTCCGGCCAGGACGGCGGAGCCGGGCTCGATCCGGGCGGCGAGCCGGCGGCCGATCGCGTAGGAGTCGATCGGGTCCCAGGGCTGCGAGCTGGCCTCGCGGCGGCGGGTCGGCACCCGCAGGACGTGGTCGTCGCGGACGGCGATGCCGCGCTCGTCCAGCACGGCGCGGAAGCCGCGGATCCGCTCGGCGACCGGGGAGATGTCCAGATCCTCCTCGACCAGGTACAGCTCGCGGGCGCCGCCGTCGACCAGGTGCTCGGTGGCGCGGCGGGCGCTGTCGTAGTAGTCGACGCCGACGAGGTCGGCGTCCAGGCCGGGCAGGTCGCGGTTCAGCAGCAGGACGGGCGTGCCCGACTTGCCGAGCCGCTCCCAGTGGTCGATGCCGTGCTGCACGGGGACGGCGAGGACGCCGTCCACGCCCCAGCGCATCAGCTCCTCGGCGACGCGCCGCTCGTTCTCGGCGCTGTCCTCGGTGACCATCAGCATCAGCGAGTAGCCGTGCACCCGGCCGCGCTCCTCGATCGCGCTGATGAGCCGGGCGTAGAACGGGTTGGAGGGGTTGGTGATGACCAGGCCGATCGTCATGGCGTTCTGGAGCACCAGCGACCGCGCCATCGTGTTCGGCACGTACCCGAGCCGGTCGGCCTCGGCCCGCACCCGTTCCCGGGTCTCGGCGCTCACCGCGTCCTTGCCGGCGAGGGCGCGGGACACGGTGTTGACCGACAGGTCGAGCGCGGCGGCGATGTCGCGCAGGGTGGCCCGGCGGCGCGGCGTCATGGCGTCCTCCTCGTGACCGTGGACAGGTCGGGCTGGTTGTTCGCGGCCGGGGTGAACCCGGTGATCCCGGTGCCGAGGCCGTAGGCGGTGGTGAGCGCGGCGGGGAAGACCCCGACCGCGTCGTCCCAGACGATCCTGCACGCGTCGGCGTACAGCCGGGCCCGGTCGTCGGATTCGGCGGCCTGACCGGCCTCGGCGAGGATCTTGTCGAGGGCGGGGTTCTTGTAGCCCATCCGGTTCGCCTTGGAGGTGTAGAGGCGGCCGAGGGTGAAGGCCGCGTCCCCGGTCGTCACGGTGTTGGTCTGCAGCTCCATGTCCCAGTCGAGGGTGTTGAGGCGCTGCAGCCACTGGGCCTTCTCGATGCTCTGCGGCCGGACGGTCACCCCGACGTCCTTCCACGCCGAGATCATCGACTGGGCGAGTTCGCGGGCGAGCGGGCCGGTGGCGTCGAACCACATCATCGTGGTCTCGAACCCGTCGCCGAGGCCCGCGTCGCGCAGCGCCTTGCGGGCGGCGCCCGGGTCGTGGGCGTAGGGCCGCTGCGCGGCGTGGCCGAACACGGTGGCGGGGATCGGGGCGTCCATCCGCTGCGCGCCCGCGCCGAACAGCTTCCCGACGATCTCGTCCATGTCGAGGGCCTGCACCATGGCCCGCCGGACGCGCGGGTCGGTGAACGGCCTGCGCCCGCAGTTGAACCAGGTCAGGTAGTACGTCCAGCTCGGGACGGACGCGACCCGCACGCCGTGCTTGCCCTTCACCTCGCCGAGCTGGTCGGACGGGACGGGCCACAGCAGGTCGACGTCGCCGTTGCGCAGCGCCGTGATCGCGCTGGAGGTCTCGGCGATGAACGGCATCGAGATGCCCGGCAGCCCGGCGGGCCCCGCCCAGTACCCGTCGAAGCGGGCCAGTTCGACGTCGGTGGACGGGGTGAACCCGGTGACGCGGAACGGCCCGGAGCCGACGGGGCGGCGCTTCTGCGCCGGGTCGGCGACCAGCTTCGCCGGGACGATGAACAGCAGGGTGAGGTTCACCGGCAGCGTCCCCATCGGCCCGTCCGTGACGAACGTGACCGTGGTGTCGTCGTCGGCCCGCGCGGACTTGACGGTCGCCCACAGCGCGCTCTGTGCCGACTTGACCGCCTTCGTCCGGTCGAGGCAGGCGACGACGTCGCGGGCCGTCAGGGGGCTGCCGTCGTGGAACCGCACGCCGGAGCGCAGCCGGAACACCCAGGTGGTGTCGTTCTCGCGCCGCCACGACGCGGCCAGGCCCGGCACGAGCCGGCCGGCGACCTCGCGGCGGACGAGGGTGTCGAAGACCAGCCGCTTGACGATCAGCGACGCCTCGTCCACCGCGGTGCCCGCGTTGTAGGGGTCGAGGTCGGCGACCGGCTGCCCGAACGCGGCGCGCAGCGACCCGCCCGGCGCGGCTGCGCCCGCGCCCGCCCCGCCGCAGCCGCCGAGCGCCACGGCCGAGGCGCCCAGGCCGGCCAGCGCGAGGAACTCGCGCCTTCGCAGGTCCATGACGGCGCTCCCTCAGCTCTTCAGCGCGAGATAGATCATCACGGTGGCGGCGGGGTCGGGGCCGTCCGCCGCGGCTCCGTCGGCCTCGACGGTGCCCTTCAGCCGCAGCCAGCCGCCGAAGCCGGCCGACTCCCAGCTGACGAGGTCGCCGGTGATCTCGCGTCCGGCGTCGAGGTCGCACCAGTGCAGGCCGTCGGGCGAGATCTGGGTCGTCACCCGCAGCCGGGTGCCGGAGCCGGTCCGCTTCAGCGTCCGGACGAACCAGCGCGCCTCCGCGGCCCAGGCCGCCTCGTAGGGTTCCGTCGCGAACCCGCCCGCCAGGGTGCGGTTGCGTTCCAGGACGGCCGTGAACGACTCGCGCATGCTGCCGGGGCTCCTCACCAGTCCACCGAGATCAGTACCGAGTCCAGGAACAGGAAGTTGCGCACGTCGGTGTGCGTCCTGACCGAGACGTAGAAGTTGAGCAGGTTCTGCAGCGACCCGTACTCCTCGGCGTACGGGGGCACGGGCACGTCGCGCATGTCGTAGACGGTGTCGTTGACCTGCAGCTCGATGTTCGAGCGGGTGCTCGTGTCGATCACCCACCGCACGTAGTGCCAGTTGACCTTGGTCGGCACCTCGTTGTAGCAGAGCTCCTGCGGCCCGCCGAACGCCTTCCAGTCGCCGGGGTCCGGAGCGGTGAAGTCGGCGGTCGGCGGCAGCTTGAGCTTGCCCTCGAAGTGCTCGCGCGGCGTCGGCTCGGGCACCGTCGGGTAGACCCACTCGCGGCGCAGGTTGTTGTCCACGTCGGTGTTCAGGTACCGGGCGACGCAGTGGTATCGGACGCCGTCGCAGATGTCCGTCGCGATCGTGAACGCGCCGAACTGCTGCTCGGACGGGTGCAGGTTCGCGTCCCACGGCCCGGCTCCCGCCTTGCCCGCCGCCTGGTTCTCCTCCGACGCCGCCTCGGTCTTGAAGGTCAGGTACGCCTCGAACTGCACGCGGCCGCGCCCCGCCATCGTGAGCCGGCGGATCGCGACGCCGGTGTGGCCGGCGAGCGGCCGGGTGGCGACCTTCAGCGCGTACGTCCCCGACATCGCGCCGTGCGTGCCGACGTCGAAGAAGTTGCACGAGCTGAGCTGCGGGGGCCGGAAGTCGCGCATGTGGTCGTCGACGGTGTCGAGGTTCCCGTGCCCGTCGTAGTTGCCGAGCAGCTCGATCCAGCCGTGCGTGCCGGTGTTGAAGTCGTCGTGGACGAGGATCCGGTCCAGCGGGTCGAACCGGGACAGCGCCGGGTCGGCCTTGCGGAGCTCGGCGGCCAGGGAGCGTCCGCTCGCGGGGGTGGTCATCGGGCGGGCCCCTCGATCCTCACGGTGGCGTCCACCAGGTTGTGGTCCGAGCGCAGCAGGTCGCGCGGCTCGCCCGCCTGCGCGGTGGTCTGCGGCACGAGGGTCCACTGCCGGACGGGCGTGCCGGCCTTGACGAAGATGTGGTCGATCTTGTCCTCCGACTTCGGCAGCGGGATGGCACCGCCGTTGAACGAGGCGTACTCGGCGTTGGCGCGCCGGTTCGCCGGGGCGGCCTCGAAGGAGTCCGCGTAGCCGAGGTCGGCGAACGCGTCGTAGGCGCTGGCGCCGTCCTCCTTGGACGCGGAGTTCATGTCGCCCGCGAACACGATCGGCAGCTTCCGCGTGGACGGGTTGTCGCGGGTGAGGTACTCGGCGGTGCGGGTCGCGTCGGCGTAGCGGACCTGGTCCCAGTTCTTCGTCCAGCCGTTGGGGTCGGTCGCGCCGTTCTTGCGGTACTCCAGGTGCATGTCGACGACGACGAACCGGGTCCCGGTGCGGCGCTCGCGCAGGACGTTCCACGTCATCGTCTTGCCGTAGATCTCGGTGGAGTCCGGCAGCCACAGCAGGTCGTGCGGGAGGGCCCTGCCGTGCTCGTCCTCGGCGGAGAACCGGCGGGCGTCGTAGTAGGTGAACCGGCCGGCGCCCGACTTGAGCGGGTAGCCGTACCAGGGGTTGCGCGTCCCCGCGTAGTCCGCGGGCGCCTCGGCGTAGCCGCGCGCCCGCATCGCCGCGGTCAGCGGCGCGCGGAAGGACTCGACGTCCACGCCCGGCTGGGTCGGCGTGGGGTTGTTGCCGATCTCCTGGGTGACGACGACCCCGGCGCGGGCGCGGACGACGTCGTCGGCGACCTTCGCGGCGCGGCCGTCCGCCCAGGGGGCCAGCTTGGTCGCGCAGTCGCGGCCGATCGTGTCGACGCAGGCCTGCTTGGTCGGCAGGCAGCCGTGCCCGCACGTGTTGTAGGTGGCGATCCGCAGGTCGAAGCCGCGGGCGTGCCGGACCGGCGCGGCGAACTGCGCCGCCGTCGCGTGGACGAGCACCGCGCCCGCGCAGGCCGCCGCGGCAAGGGCGGCGGCCGGGCGGGCGGAGGGACGGGGGGTCCTCATGCTGGAGGGGGCCTTCCGGTGTCGGCTGAGTCACATTAACGTTCACGTGAGCGTTCACACACCATCGATGGCCGACCCCCGTCCTGTCAAGAGGGGAATCGGGAACGCGGGGTCAGCGGCCCCCGCCGCCGAGGCGGGCCGCCGCCTGGTCGGACAGGGCGCGGGCCAGCTCGGCGGCCTGCGCGTCACCGAGCGGCTCGTGCCCGACGAGGACGCGGTACCACAGCACCCCGTAGACCTGGTCGACCATGAGGGCCAGGTCGGCGCCGACGGCGATCTCGCCGCGGTCGCGGGCCCGTCCCAGCAGCCCGGACAGGACGCTGCGCCGCGACTCGACGAACGTCCGCATGTGCTCGCGGGCATGCGGGTCGCGCTGCGCCTCGGCCATCGTGTTGCGCAGCACGGACGCGGTGAGCCGCCGGCCGGCGCCGCGGAACGTCGCGGTCAGGAACGCTTCGAGATCGCCGTGGAGCGTGCCGGTGTCGGGCACCGCGATGTCCGCGCCCGCGCGCTCGGCCATCGCCTCCAGCAGCACCGCGCCCTTGGACGGCCACCAGCGGTAGATCGTCTGCTTGCCGACGCCGGCGGCGGCGGCGAGCGAGTCGATCGTGACCGGGGCGCCGTCGTCGCGTGCCAGCAGGTCGACGGCGACGTCGAGGATCGCGCGCCGCGCCGCCTCGTTGCGCCGCCGCCCGGTGTGCGGCCGTCGCCTGTCGCTCATGGCACCACCCTATCCATTTGACGAGACCGCCAGTCTCGATGAATACTTGTCGAGACACAAGGTCTCGACAACTAAAAGGAGCCGGCCATGTCGCTCACCGGAAAGCGCACGCTCGTGTTCGGCGGCACCTCGGGCATCGGCGCGGCCACCGCCGCGCTGTTCGCCGCGCAGGGCGCCGACGTCGTGATCACCGGCCGGGACGAGGAGCGGCTCGCCAAGGCCGCCGCCGGCGGGCTCACCGCCCGCCGCGTCGACGCCTCCTCGCAGGACGAGGTGACCGCGTTCTTCGCCGAGGACACCCGCTACGACCACCTGGTCCTGGCGCTGAGCGGGGGCTCCGGCGCCGGCCCGTTCGCCACCCTGGACCTGGCCGACCTGCGCCACGGCTTCGAGGCGAAGTTCTGGCTGCACCTGCGGATCGTCCAGGCCGCGCTGCCCCGGCTGGCCGAGGACGGCTCGGTCACCTTCATCACCGCCTCGTCGGCCCGCGCCGCGCTGCCCGGAACCTCCGGGCTCGCCGCGATCAACGGCGCCCTGGAGGCGATGGTGCGGCCGCTGGCGACCGAGCTGGCGCCGCGGCGGATCAACGCCGTCTCCCCCGGCGTCATCGAGACGCCGTGGTGGGACGCGATGCCCGCCGAGCAGCGGGACGCGATGTTCGCCGAGCACGCCGCCGCGCTCCCGGTCGGCCGCGTGGGGCGTCCCGAGGACGTCGCGCAGGCCGTCCTACTCACCGCGGCCAACGGCTTCGTCACCGGCCAGGTGATCGAGTGCAACGGGGGGCTCAGCCTGCCGACCGGCAGGTGACGGTCTACGCTGTCGCTTCCGATCACCCCCGGAGGACGACGTGGCCGACGACGGGCCGGACGAGGCCGGCGAACCCGAAGGGCCGGACGGGGCGGCGGGGCAGCCCGTCACCCCGGACCGGCTGCGCGCCTTCAGCGACGGCGTCTTCGCGATCGCCGCGACCCTGCTGATCCTGGAGGTCAAGGCGCCGGCCGCCGACGAGCGCGTCTGGCACGCGCTGCGGCACGAGTGGCCGGCGCTGGCCGCCTACGCGGTGACGTTCCTGGTCATCGGCATCGCGTGGATCCACCACCACAACCTGTTCCACCAGGTGCGGACGGTGGACCGCGGGATGCTGCTGCTCAACCTCGGCATGCTCGCGACGATCAGCTTCCTGCCGCTGCCGACCGCCACCCTCGGCGGCCATCTGCGCGGCGGCGACGCGTCCGCCGCCGCGGTGTTCTACTCGGTCTCGATGGCGGCGGCGTCCGCCTGGTTCACGCTGTTCTGGCACCATCTGTGCCGCCGGCCGCAGCTGATGCTGCCGGCCGCCCGCGAGGGGGCGTCCCGGGCCCGCCGCAACTCGCTGCTCGGCCCCGTCGGCTACGCCGCCGCCGCGCTGATCGCCCCGCTCACCCCGGAGGGCTCCCTCGCCCTCAGCGCGGCCCTCGTCGTGTACTTCGTCGTGGGCCGGCGCGCCCCCGCCACCCGCACCCGCGTCCTCGCCGAATAGAGAACGGGCCGCCTCCCCTGCGGGGAGACGGCCCGTTTCTCAGCGGTCCTTACTTGCGGATGAGGTTCCGCAGGACGTACTGGAGGATGCCGCCGTTGCGGTAGTAGTCCGCCTCACCGGGGGTGTCGATGCGGACGTCGGCCTTGAACTCCCGGCCGTCCGCCTTCACCGTCACCTCGTCGGGGATGCCGCCCTCGTTGAGGGCCGTGACGCCGGTGATGTCGAACGTCTCGGTGCCGGTCAGGCCGAGGGACTCCGCCGAGTCGCCCTCCTTGAACTGCAGCGGGAGGACGCCGAGGCCGATCAGGTTCGAGCGGTGGATGCGCTCGTACGACCGGGCGATGACGGCGCGGACGCCGAGCAGCGCGGTGCCCTTGGCGGCCCAGTCGCGGGACGAGCCGGAGCCGTACTCCGTGCCCGCGATGACCACGAGCGGGGTGCCCTGCGCGGCGTAGTTCTGCGCGGCGTCGTAGATGAACGACTGCGGCGCGCCGTCCTGGGTGAAGTCGCGGGTGTAGCCGCCCTCCACGTCGTCCAGCAGCTGGTTGCGCAGCCGGATGTTGGCGAACGTGCCGCGGATCATCACCTCGTGGTTGCCGCGGCGCGAGCCGTAGGAGTTGAAGTCCTTCACCGCGACGCCGTTGTCCTGCAGGTACTGCGCGGCGGGCGTGCCGACCTTGATGGACCCGGCGGGCGAGATGTGGTCGGTGGTGACCGAGTCGCCGAGCTTGGCGAGCACCCGCGCGCCGTGGATGTCGGAGACCGGCTCCGGCTCGGCGCCCATCCCGTCGAAGTAGGGCGCCTTGCGGACGTAGGTGGACGCCGTGTCCCACTCGAACAGGTCGCCGGTCGGGATGTCCAGGCCGCGCCAGCGCTCGTCGCCCTTGAAGACGTCGGCGTAGTCCTTGGTGAACATCTCCTTGCCGATGGACGACTCGACGATCTCGGCGACCTCCTCGGCGGAGGGCCACAGGTCGCGCAGGTACACCGGGCCGTCGGTGCCCTCGGCGATCGGGTCGTTGAGGATGTCGATGTCCATCGTCCCGGCCAGCGCGTAGGCGATGACCAGCGGCGGGGACGCCAGGTAGTTCATCTTCACGTCGGGGCTGATGCGGCCCTCGAAGTTGCGGTTGCCGGACAGCACCGCGGTGACCGCCAGGTCGTTGTCGTTGACGGCCTTGGAGATCTCCGGCTGCAGCGGGCCGGTGTTGCCGATGCACGTGGTGCAGCCGTACCCGACCAGGTTGAAGCCGATCTTGTCGAGGTACGGGGTGAGGCCGGCGCGCTCGTAGTAGTCGGTGACGACCTGGGAGCCCGGCGCCAGCGAGGTCTTCACCCACGGCTTGCGGGTCAGGCCCCGCTCGACGGCGTTCTTGGCCAGCAGCGCCGCGGCGATCATCACGTACGGGTTCGAGGTGTTGGTGCAGGACGTGATGGCGGCGACGGCGACGTGGCCGTGGTCGAGCTCGAAGCCCGTGCCGTCGTCCAGCGTGACCGGCACCCGGTTGTGCGGCCGGCCCGAGCCGTTCTCCTCCAGGTGGCGCGGCTTGTCGCCGTTGCCGCCGTGGCCGATGGCCGGGGAGTCGGAGGCCGGGAAGGACTCGTCGGACGCCTCGTCCGTCGGGCCCTGCACGCTCTTGACGTAGTTCTGCACGTCGCGGCGCCAGGTCTGCTTGGCGGCCGACAGCGAGATGCGGTCCTGCGGGCGCTTCGGGCCGGCCAGCGACGGGACGACCGTGCCGAGGTCCAGCTCGAGGTACTCGGAGAAGTCCGGCTCGACCGACGGGTCGAGCCACATGCCCTGCTCCTTGGCGTACGACTCGACGAGCGCGACCTGCTCCTCGCTGCGGCCGGTGAGCCGCAGGTACTTCAGCGTCTCGTCGTCGATCGGGAAGATCGCGCAGGTGGAGCCGAACTCGGGGCTCATGTTGCCGATCGTGGCGCGGTTGGCCAGCGGCAGCGCGTGCACGCCCTCGCCGTAGAACTCCACGAACTTGCCGACCACGCCGTGCTCGCGCAGCATCTCGGTGATGGTGAGCACCAGGTCGGTCGCGGTGGTGCCGGCGGGCAGCTCACCGGTCAGCTTGAAGCCGACCACCCGCGGGATCAGCATGGAGATCGGCTGGCCGAGCATCGCGGCCTCCGCCTCGATGCCGCCGACGCCCCAGCCGAGCACGCCGATGCCGTTCTCCATCGTCGTGTGCGAGTCGGTGCCGACGCAGGTGTCCGGGTAGGCGACCCCGTTGCGGTCGAACACCACGCGCGCCAGGTGCTCGATGTTCACCTGGTGCACGATGCCCGTCCCCGGCGGGACGACCTTGAACTCGTCGAACGCCGTCTGCCCCCAGCGCAGGAACTGGTAGCGCTCCTTGTTGCGCTCGTACTCGACCTGCACGTTGCGCTCGAACGCCTGCGGCGAGCCGAAGTACTCGACGATGACCGAGTGGTCGATGACCATCTCGGCCGGCGCCAGCGGGTTGATCTTCGTCGGGTCGCCGCCCAGGTCCCGCACGGCCTCGCGCATCGTCGCCAGGTCCACCACGCACGGCACGCCGGTGAAGTCCTGCATGATCACCCGGGCCGGGGTGAACTGGATCTCCTTGCTGGGCTGGGCCTTGGCGTCCCACTGGGCCAGCGCGCGGATGTGCTCGGCGGTGACGTTCGCACCGTCCTCGGTGCGCAGCAGGTTCTCCAGCAGCACCTTCAGGCTGTACGGGAGGCGGGCCGAGCCCTCGACCGCGTCCAGCCGGTAGATGTCGTACGACTTGCCGCCCACCTGAAGCCTGCTCAGGCTGCCGAAGCTGTTCGCGGACACGGACTCCTCCTCCGTCACACGCCGCGCGTCCGGTCCGGGACATGACCGCGCGGCGCACGCTCATCGTGATCTTCAATGTGCGCCCGCCCCCGCGGCCGGCGCGGGTCGGGCGGCGCGGCGCGCGACGAGGCGGGTGTGCTCGTCTACCTTGATCCTGCCCTAGTCAGGCCCCTGGCCGGGAACCGGGTCCGCCTAACTTCCGCAGGATTTTTCTTGATGTCAAGATACATCCAATTTATCTCGACATCGAGCTACTTGCCACCCTACTCCCGGGGCGCCGCCCCGGGCGCCGGCCCGAACCTCTCGAAGAGGCCCTCGGTGTAGGTGCGCATGATCCGCAGGTAGTCCACGTGGGCGGGATCCATCAGCCACTGGATCTCCAGGCCCATCATCATGGAGATCACCTCGTAGGCCACCTGCTCGGCGTCCACGTCCGGCCTGATCTTCCCGAGCTTCTTGTCGGACTCGACGGCGTTCGTGATCCGCTGCCGGGCCCGGTGATAGCGGCGGGTGAAGAACTCGTGGAGGCTGTCGTCGGGGTCGAGGCTCTCCGCGGCGAGCACGACGTACAACCGGGTGAAGAGCGCGTTCTCCATGATGAGCTCGGCGGCCTCGGGAAGTTCCGCGAGGCTCACCATCGTGTGCGCCTCGTAGAACCAGTTCTCGCGCCGCTCGCGCTCCTCCACCGCCTCACCGAGAAGGCGGTCCTTGCTGCCGAAGTAGTAGATCAGGTTCGAGTGCTTGATCCCGAGGCTGTCCGCCAGCTCGGTGAGCCGCAGGCCGCGCTGCCCCTTGCGGGCGAGCGCCTCGATGGCGGCGTCGAGGATCGCCTGGCGGCGGGACTCGCCGCGCGGCTGGCGTTTCGCGCCGTCCGCGGGGGCGGCCTTCCGTTGCGGAGCCGGAACCGTCCCGTCGGCCGACCGCTCCGGCGCCTTGTCCGTCACCGACGGCCCTCCGCTCCCTCGACGCGATTTCTTGACAAGACTGTACGGTATCGCCCTCCACTGCGGGACCGGACCGCTCCGGGCCTACCGCAGCGCGGCCATCAGGGCAGGTGGAGACAGTTTTTGACAGCCTTGAAAAATTTTCGGCGGCGTGCCATCGTGCCTGCATGCGTTGGCCTGAGAACTTCATGTGGGGAACGGCGGCTTCGGCGACCCAGGCGGAGGGAGCCGCGCCCGCCTCGGACTGGTGGGAGTGGGAGCGGGCGGGACGCGCGCCGCTCTCCGGCGACGGGAACGGGTTCACCGCCTCCTTCGCCGCCGACTTCGCCCTCTACGCCGGCCTCGGGCTGCGCCACCACCGGATGTCGGTCGACTGGGCGAGGCTCGAACCCGAGGAAGGACGGCACGATCGCGCCGCCGTCGCGCGCTACCGCGAGATCATCACCGCGGCCGCCGAAGCGGGCATCACCCCGTGGCTGTGCCTGCACCACTTCACGCTCCCCCGGTGGTTCGCGCGGCTCGGCGGCTTCGCCGACGAGGACAACTGGCGCAGGTACTGGCTGCGGCATGTCGACTTCGTCGCGGAGTCCTTCGGCGACCTGGCCAGGGGATGGCAGCCCGTCAACGAACCGAACTACTATCCGCGGATCACCTACGGCGGCGGCCCCTTTCCCCCCGCGCGAAAGGACGCCGACGCGTTCAACCGGGTCTCCGAGGGAATCCACCTCGCCACCGCCGAGGCCGCCCTCGCCCTGCGCGCCACCGGAAAGCCGGTGGCATCGATCTACGGACTCTCCGTCCCGGTCGCGCTCGACGACTCGCCGAAGACGGCGGTAAGGGTCGGGAACCATCTGGCCGACCACTGGTCCTCGTGGATCGGCCTCGTCCGCGACGGCGTCCTGCGAATCCGGGACCGACCGGCGATCGATGTCCCCCACCTCGCGAACGTCTTCGACCTGATCGGGTTCTCCTACTACCGGACCACCGGGATCCGCGAAGGGGAGATCGTCCCCTACCCGTCCGGTGCTCCCCTCTCGGACATGGGCTACGCGGTCTCGGCCGACGGCCTTCGCCGCGTCCTGTCCAAGCTGCGCGACGACCTGGAAGGAACGCCCCTGCTGGTCGCCGAGTACGGCGTCGGAACCAGCGACGACGACCTGCGTGCGCGATACCTGCGCGACGGCCTCACCGTCGTGAACACCGCCATTTCGGAAGGCGTCGACGTCCGGGGCTTCTTCCACTGGACGGGAGTCGACAACTACGAATGGATGCGCGGCCACGAGGTGTCCTTCGGCCTCATCGGCAAGGACCGGGCCGTGCGCCCCAGCGCCGCGATCCTCAAGGCCGAAGCAATCGGCTAGCCGCAGGAGGCGCTCGCCGATCGGAATCAGCCGGTGAGCGCCGCCCGCACGGCCCGCATGAGCCGGAGCGCCCGCGCGTCGCAGCGAGGCGGAAGCGGAATGCGCTTCACCGTGTATCCGAAGGCCAGACCGTAGAACGGGTCGCAGACGCCCGCCGCCCCTCCGAGCCCGTCATGACCGAACGCCTGGAAACTGCCGTAGGCGAGACGGGGCTCCACCGGACGCTGGAAGACGATCCCGTACCGGAACGGGAGACCCGAGAGCAGGTCGTCCCCCGCCACCTGGAGTTGGGAGACCTGCGCGATGACGTCGTCGCCCGCGATGCGCGGGCCACCCGCCTCATGGCCGAGCGCCGCGTACATCCGGGCGAGGCCCCGCGCGGTCGCCAGCCCGCCGAGCGCGGGCGGGCCCACGCGCCGCGGCTCCTCGCCGTTGACCCACGTCCACACCGGCCCGGAATCGGCCGGTGCGACCATGGCGCCGAGCGAGTCGGGCGCGCTCACCGGGACGGACGCCATGCCCGCCTCCAGTTCCTCGTCGTTCGGAAGGTCGACCGGCACCACCCGCGCGTCGAGCGCCGCGGGCACGCCGAGATGGACGTCGATGCCCCGGGGCGCGGCGATGTCGTCGCGGAAGACCTCCGCCAGCGTCCTTCCCGTGACGCGGCGGACCAGCTCGTCCGCGAGCGTCCCGATCGTCACGCCGTGGTAGGCGAAGGCGGCACCCGGACGCCAGAACGGCCGCTGCGCGGCCAGGCGCTCGGCCAGCCCGTCGTGGGCGAGCAGTTCGGCGGCGCTGTAACCGCCGTCCACGGTCGGCAGGCCGGCCTGGTGGGAGAGCAGCTGCCGGACGGCGACGTCCCGCTTGCCGGCGGCGGCGAACTCGGGCCAGTGGTCGGCGACGCGGGCGTCCAGGTCGAGCCGTCCGCGCTCGACGAGGTGCGCGACCGTGACGCCGATGGCCCCTTTCCCGCAGGAGAAGACGGGCAGCAGCGCGTCGTCCGCCCACGTCCCGCACGTCAGGTCGACGACCGCCGTCCCGCCCCGGTAGGCGGCGAACTGGGCGCAGTAGGTCGGATCGGCCCCGGCCATCGCCGCGAACGCGTCCAGCACCGCCTCGTAACCGGGCGCGACATGACCACGTGCCCCGGCGCTCACGCGACCACGTCCGTACGGCCGGAGCCGCACCGTCCCGAGCCTTCACACCAGTGCATACCGGCACGATCGCACGGCCCAAAAAACTTTTCAACCCTGACAAGAATCTCTTGACGCCGCCGCCTGCCTGGGCAGATAGTCGGACACCACACCCCTCGTGAGCTGCGCGACAGCGCCCGACCCGAGGCGGACCACCCCATTCGTCGAACTCCGGAGAAGGGGAACGACAGTGCAGCAATCCCTCACCCCACGGCCGAACCGACGGCTGAGACCACGCTGGACGGCCTGCGCCGTCGCCGCGACGGCACTGGCCGCGCTGGCGACGGGCTGCGGATCGTCCGAGAGCGGCGGAAAACCGGCGGACGGCCGCAGCCTGAAGATCATCTACGTGCGGGACGTGCCCCAGCCGACGCCGTTCGACGCCCCGATCGTCAAGGGCTACAAGGACGCGGGGAAGCGGCTCGGCGACGACACCGTCTTCCAGGGCGCCCCGGCCAACACCAGGGCGAGCGACCCCGCGCAGGAGAAGCGGCTGCTCCAGAACGCGGTCGCGGAGAAGCCCGACTGCCTCATCACCACCTTCGACACCCCGTCCGCGCAGGGGCCGGAGGTGCGGAAGGCCCAGGCGGCGGGCATTCCCGTGGTGTTCGCCAACGCCGGCTACCAGCAGGCCGAGAAGTACGGCGCGCTGACCTACATCGGGTCGGACGAGACGCTGCAGGGCCGGACGGGCGGCCAGGAGCTCACCAGGCTCGGCGTCAAGCACCCGCTGGTGGTCTCCCTGACGCCGGGGTCGCTGCCGCTCACCGACCAGCGCAACGCCGGGTTCAAGACCGGATACACCGGCCAGACCACCTGGCTTTACATGTCGCTCAAGGAGGCGGCGGGCACCACCGCCTCGATCGCCGGGGCCATCGAGGCGAAGCTCGCGCGGGACCCCTCGATCGACGCCGTCTTCACCACGGGCGTCGTGTTCGCCCCAGCGCAGCTCGCGGCGCGTACCGCCACCGGGTCGCGTGCGGCCGCGATGACGTGGGCGACCATCGACACCAACGCGCAGATCCTCGGGGCCGTCAAGGCGGGGAACCTGGCGTTCGCGCTCGACCAGCAGCAGTACCTGCAGGGCTACTGGG
Source organism: Actinomadura napierensis (assembly GCF_039529375.1). NCBI lineage: Bacteria > Bacillati > Actinomycetota > Actinomycetes > Streptosporangiales > Thermomonosporaceae > Actinomadura > Actinomadura napierensis. The sequence goes on along the minus strand of NZ_BAAAMR010000030.1, from coordinate 15,918 downwards.
CCGCGCTCGTCTGCGACCAGTACGTCCGCCACGGGCTCAAGCCCGTCGATCCCGTGATGGCCACGGGGCCCGTCGTGGTCACCCAGAAGAACCTGGCGGGCTATCTCAAGGCCGCGGCGGAAGGGATTCACTAGCATGACGCTCCAGCGGGCGCTGCTGCGCCCCGAGCTGACCGCCGTCGCGAGCACGGTCGTCGTCTTCGCGATCTTCGCGGTCGCGGGCGGGGACGCGGGGTTCCTCTCCGCGCTCGGCATCCGCAACGTCTTCCAGGTCTCGGCGACCATCGGCGTCGTCGCCGCCCCGATGACGCTGCTGATGGTGTCGGGCGAGTTCGACCTGTCGGTCGGCTCGATGGTGGGCGCCGCCGAGATCATGTTCGGCTACCCCGTCGTCCACGGGTGGCCGCTGTGGGCGGCGCTCCTGCTGACGCTCGGCGGATGCGCGCTCATCGGCCTGGTCAACGGGATCCTGGCCGTCCGGACGTCGATCCCCTCGTTCCTGGTGACGCTGGCGTCCATGTTCATCATCGCCGGGGCGGCCGCCGCCATCGCGAACAGCGACCTCGGTGGGACGACCATCGCGGGCGTGACCGACGCGCTGCACGGAGACCCGCTGCTGCGGCTGTTCGCCGGGGACCTCGGCGCATGGGTACCGGTCTCGGCCGTGTGGTGGATCGCGCTCAGCGTCCTCGCCGCATGGCTGCTGATCGGCACCCGGTTCGGCAACTGGATCTCCGTGACGGGCGGCGCCCGCGACTCCGCGCAGCGCGCCGGCATCCCGATCGCCCGGGTGAAGGTGCTGATGTTCGTCCTGACGGCGCTGGGCGCCGGGCTGTCCGGGGTGCTCGCGGCGCTCAGCTCCAACACCGCGAACGTTGCCGATGGGAGCAACCTGCAGTTCGAGGTGATCGTCGCGGCCGTCATCGGCGGGACGTTCCTGTTCGGCGGTCTCGGCACGCCGATCGGAACCATCTTCGGAGCGTTGTTCTTCGGCCTCGTCTACCAGGGCTTCTACTTCACCGAGATCGACACGAACTGGTTCCAGGCGCTGCTCGGCGCCCTCCTGCTGGTCGCCGTTCTGGCCAACAACACGGCCCGGGAGTTCACGATGAGGCGGTTGCGCGATGACCGATGAACGGGCGAACGGCCCCGTCTTCGAGGCGCGGGGCGTCAGCAAGTCCTACGGGACCGTCCGGGCGCTGAGCTCGGTGGACCTCAGCGTCACGGCCGGGGAGACCACCTGCCTGCTCGGCGACAACGGCGCGGGGAAGTCGTCGCTGATCAAACTCCTGTCGGGCGTCGTGCCGCCCGACAAGGGAACGCTCGCCGTCGACGGTTCCCCGGTGACGTTCTCCAGCCCGAAGGACGCGCTCGCGAAAGGCATCGCGACCGTTTTCCAGGACCTCGCGATGGTGCCCGTCCTCCCCGTCTACCGGAACTTCTTCATGGGACGCGAGCCGGTGCGCGGCCGGGGCCCGTTCGCGCGGTTCGACAAGCGAACGGCGCGAAAGGTCACGCAGGAGCAACTCGAATCCATCGGCATCCGCCTGGCCGATCCGGAACGTCCCGTCTCCACGCTGTCGGGCGGCGAACGGCAGTCCGTCGCCGTCGCGCGGGCCGTGTACTTCGGAGCACGGGTCCTTCTCCTGGACGAGCCGACGTCGGCGCTCGGCGTCCGGCAGGCCGAAACGGTGCTGCGGTACGCGGTACGGGCCAAGAAACAGGGAGTCGGCGTCGTCCTCATCACGCACAACGCGCAGCACGCGTGGGCGGTCGGCGATCGCTTCGTCGTCCTCAAGCGCGGCGAGGTCACGATGGACGCGGACGCCGGTCAGACCTCCTTGGACGAACTCATCCGGCACATGGCGGGCGGAGCCGAGATCGCACAAATGCAACGGGACCTCCGCGACGAAGAACGCTGAGGCAATTCAGGTCCGGTCGGGGCGGACGATGTACCAGGCGCCGGCGGGGGTCGTCCAGACGAGGAGCCCGGGCCAGATCTGGTGGAGCGTCCAGCCCGGGCTCTGCTTGAGCCGGTGATGCCTCCGGCAGAGCGGCGCGAGGTTGCACCGGCAGGTCGATCCAGGCCGCCACGGGATCGTGTGGTCGAGGTCGCACCTGCGCGAAGGCCGATTGCAGCTCGGGAACACACACGTGGCGTGCCGGGCCTCGATTTCACGCCGCAGAGCCGTCGAGGGCCGGTAACCGGGCCGTCCGTGCGCCTCCTCGCCGCCCCGGCAGACCGCGTCCCGCCGTTCCGCGAGGTCGTCGTGGATCCGTCGCGCCGTCTGCCGGACGGCGGCGGGCAGCGCGTCCAGCGATACGCGGGCACGCACCTCGGCAAGCCGCCGCTCGACCATGGCCGCCAACGCGGGAACCGCCACGTCGTCGGCCGGTTGCGGTTCCGGGGGCTCCTCAACGGCCTCGGCGAGCAGGGCCCGGACGGAATCGGGGAACTCGGCGCCACCGAGAAGCCGCTTGGCCAGATCGACGCGCAGGACACCGAGAGGCCTCGGGTCCCCATCCGCCTTGAGGCCGCGCGCCGCCGCGCTGAGCTTGTTGTAGATGGCGTGGACCTCTTCCGGCGGAAGGTCGCAGAGCGCCAGATTCGCCGTCCCGGACGGGTTCTCCCACACCTCCAGCCGCCGCCCCCGCACCGCGTCACGCTTGCGCTCCTCAACGGCATCGGGAGCAAGCCGACGGGCCATCCGCGTGACACGACGACGCAACTGCCCCGACGTCTGACCGGACGCCTTCTCCAGGGCCACGGCTTCGAGTCGTCCGACGACATCCCCGAAAAGGTTCTCGGTGACATCGCAGATGACCCGGGCCTTTGCGAGATCGATGCGCCCGGCCTCCAGCGCTTGCCGGGTGCCGGGCAGCTCGTCCGCGAGCCGCTCGGCCAGGTGAACGAGTGTGGCGGCGGCATTGCCGGTGACGGCCAGCGCCGCCGCCACTTCGTCGGTGACCGATTCGTGCGCCGACAGAACCCGTGGATCGTCCTCGGAAGCACCATCGGCACGCCGTCCCGCCAACTCGGCGATCGCGGCCAGCTCACGCGCCTGCGCCCACGACGTCTGACGCCGCGCGGCAGCGGCGACCTCCAACAACTCCCCGTCGGTCAGATCCGCCAGCCGCTCTTTACCGCCCGAGAGGCAAACGGCCAATTGCGACCCCGGAGGAAACCACCTCCGCCCCTCCCACTCACGCGTCTCACCCACAATTTCGGCAACCTCGACAGGCAACCCCAAAGCAACTCACCCCCACTCGCAACGCTCCCTCAAATTATAATGCCCACCCCAACACAAGGCGACAGACAATCCAGACAAGACGCATTAATGCCACAACATTCTTGGAGATAATTCCAGCCAGGAAAAGGATCACCCACCGTCCTAGTCGACCGCTTTTACGCGCAGCGCGAAGCGCTGCGCGTGCACTAAGCAGACCACGCAGAAACCCGCAGCCTGAACACCAACCCGAAGCCGACCACCGCAACCCCGGCACAGCAACCACCAACCAGCAGAAACAAACGCGCCAACCCGCAGTGGCCACCTCAGCCACCCGACCACCGCAACCACACTTACCCGATAGAAAAAAGGCGCACCAAGAACGGAGCCGGGGCGAACGTCGCCCAGATTCGCACGCAACCAAGAGCTTCAACCAACCAATCTTCATGGACGCCCCACCACCCTTCGCCGAATACTCGACGAGTGAGAGGACCAGCCGCGCCGCCTCGCTGATCTCGTCGTCCGTCACTGTCTTCGCCAACTGAACGGCATCGTGAACGCCGTCGCCGTCGGGGTCGCCCGCCACCGCGGCCAGGCGGAACAGCCGTTCGGCCTTCACCAGGTCGCACGCACCTCCCTGGCCGGACGCGCAGAGATGCCCGAGGCCGCGCTGCTCCTCTGGCGACGCCCGTTCCGGCGGACGCGCCCCCTTGACGGGCGAAAACTGACAGTGCACTATCACTTGCGAGTCCACTGTCACTTTCAAGGAGACGCCATCATGACGAGCCGGGAACCGGACCGCTCCGCCCGCAGGTGGTGGGCGCTGGCGGCGCTCACGCTGAGCGTGCTGATCGTGGGCCTGGACGGGACGATCATCAACGTCGCGCTGCCCACGCTGTCGGACGAGCTGGGTGCGACCAGCGCGCAGCTGCAATGGATCGGCGGCGGCTACCTGCTGGCGCTGTCCGTCGGGATGCTCCCCGCAGGGCTGCTGGGCGACCGGTTCGGCCACCGGCGGCTGCTGATGGGCGGGATCGCGCTGTTCGGGCTGGCGTCGGCGGCCGGGGCGCTGGCGGGAACGGCCGGGCAGGTGATCGCGGCACGCGCGGTCCTCGGCCTCGGCGCGGCGATGATCACCCCGCTGTCGATGGCGATCCTGCCGCGCGTGTTCGGCAAGGACGAACTGCCGCGCGCGATCGGCGTGTGGACGGCGGCGACGGCGGTCGGGATGCCGATCGGTCCCCTCGTCGGCGGATGGCTGCTGGACCACTTCTGGTGGGGTTCGGTGTTCCTGTTCAACGTCCCCGTGACGGTGCTCGCCGTGGTCGCGTGCATGCGGCTGCTCCCTGCGGACAACCCGCGCGCCGGGAACGCCAAGCCGTTCGACTACCTCGGCACCCTGCTCGGCACGCTCGGCATCACCGTGCTCGTCTACGGGACCATCCAGGTGCCCGGTCACGGCTGGAGCAGCCCGTCGGTGCTGGCGCCGCTCGCCGCCGGCGCGGTCCTGCTCGTGCTGTTCGTGCGACGGCAGCGGCGGACGCCCGCGCCGCTGGTCGATCTCGGCCTGTTCGCGGACGGGACGTTCCGCTGGGGTTCGGTGATCACCGTCTTCGTCAACTTCGCGGTGATGGGCCTGCTGTTCGTCGTCCCGCAGTACCTGCAGGCCGTGCTGGGCAACGACGCGTTCGGCAGCGGGCTGCGGCTGCTGCCGCTGATCGGCGGGCTGATGGCGGCGGCGACGCTGGCGGAACCGCTCGTCCCGCGGCTCGGTGCCCGCGTCGTGATCCCGGCGGGACTGCTGCTGCTGGCCGGTGGCGCCCTCCTCGGCGCCACCACGGGCCCCGGTGACGGCTACGCCCTGGCCGCCGTATGGCTCTCGATGGCGGGCCTCGGGTTCGGGCTGGCGGTCGTCCCGGCGACGAGCATGGTGATCGGGTCGCTTCCGGAGGACGGTCCCGGCACCGGGACGAGCCTGCTGGAGACGATCCAGCAGCTCGGCGGGGTGCTGGGCGTCGCGGCGCTCGGCAGCGTCCTCAACGCCGGGTACCTCGCGCGGCTGTCCTTGCCGGGCCTCCCGGACGCGGCGGCGGACGCGGCGCGCGGCTCGGTGACCGGCGCAAACGCGGTGGCGGAGCGGTTCCACGACCAGGCGCTGCTCGCCTCGGCGCACGGCGCGTTCGTCCACGGGATGGACCTGACCCTGCTGGTCTGCGCGGCAGCGGCCGTCCTCGCCGCCGGTCTCGCCCTCGCCTTCCTGCCCGGCCGCTCGAAGACCGAACAGCCAGCCCGCACCGCCACCGCCACCGCCACCGCGCAACCGGAGACTCCCGCACACGCGGGAGAATTGCCGGCATGAGCACCAGGGAGACCCCGGCCAAGACGTGCGGGCTGCGCGAGCGCAAGAAGGCGAAGACCCGGGTGGCGATCCGCCAGGCCGCGTACCGGCTGTTCGCCGAGCGGGGCTACGAGGCGACGACCGTCGACCAGATCGCCGAGGCGGCCGAGGTCTCCCCCAGCACGTTCTTCCGCTACTTCCCGGCGAAGGAGGACGTGATCCTCTCGGACGAGTACGACGGGGCGCTCGCCGATGCGCTCGCGGCACGGCCGGCGGACGAGCCGGTCGTGCAGGCCGTCCGGCGCTCGATGACCGAGTCGTTCGGCCAGGTGCTGGAGGCCGACCGCGAGGAGCTGTTCACCCGGATCCGGCTCACCTTCACCGACCCCGGCATCCGGGCGCGCGCGATGGACGAGCAGCTGCGCAACCAGGACGCGGTGGCGGCGGCGATCGCCGAGCGGACCGGCCGCGACGCCGCGGACCTGGAGGTCAGGTGCGCGGCGGCGGCGCTCATCGCGGTCTCGATGACGGTGATGCGGCACTGGGTGGACGGCGGCGGCACCGAGGACCTGATAGCCCTGTACGACCACCACCTGGGCATCCTCTTCGAAGGCCTACGCCTCTGACAAAACGCGACACCGGCGCGACATCGACGACGCTCACCACCGCTGCCGGGACTCCTCGGCCCATCCGGTGAGCCCGTCGAACTCGATCCAATCGCCGTCGTCCGCGCGGACGCGCCCGCCGAAGTGCCCGAAGCACTGGTGCGTCTCGGTGCCGACGACACCGAGCTCGACCCGGGAGGCCTTCTCGTGGAACGGCCGGAACTCCACCTCGACGCGCTCGCCGGTGATCGCCCAGGGCCGGGTCCAGCCGGACCGGTCGTAGGTCCACTCCAGCTCTTCGCCGATCTTGTGCAGCCGGCCGTCGACGAAGACGCCGTTCTCCGTCATGCCGGTGCCGGCCGTCCACTTGCCTCCGAGTTGCAGCGCCAGGCCGGGCCCGGCCGCCGCCGCCCAGTTCCACGTCATCCGGTACGGCCACTTGCCGCGCCCGTGGTCGAGGACGGCGAACGAGCCGTCCCCGCCGACGGCGTGCTCGCCGGACGGGAGGATCAGCCGCCCGTGCACGGGCCGCCCCACGTCCTTCACCGTGTACTGGAACCGGGTCTCGCTCCACGGGATCACCGCGCCGAGCGACTCGTGGCCGTCCGGCAGCGGGATCTCCAGCTCGATCCGGACGTCGCGCGCGGCGGCGCGCAGCGAGGTGCCGTCCGGGCGCTGCCGGATGCCGATCGCCACTCCCCCGCCCCGCACGGCGGCCTCGCCCTCGCCGCTGCGGTCGGGGAACGCGGCGCCGCGCGCGAACGGGACGACGGCGTCCCGGGTGATCTCCTCGCCGGTCTCGCGGTCGAGCACGTAGATGCCGTGCACGCCCGCGTAGTCCAGTGACGACGCGACGAGCCCGATGATGTGCCGGGGCGTGACGACGCCCCAGTACTCCCAGCGCTTGGCGCGGCCCCAGCCGCGCAGGTTCGCGCGGTGCAGGGGCCGCCGCGTCCAGCCGACCGCCGCCGGGTCGAGGCGCCCGCTGGGCTGGCAGAGGTCGACGGGCTCGGTGATCTCGCGCTCGCGGCTCGCCATCCCCCGACCCTAACGATCCGGTCCCCCCGCCCCCCGCACAGCCCGCCCCCAAAGGACCGGAACCGACCGGAACCGCCCCGAGTCCCCTCAGGACTTGTCGACGTGCCCCGGGACGGGATCGGAGGCGTGCGGGCCGGCGATGACGGTACCGCATCCGCCGCACGTGTCCTGGACCTGCTTCAGCAGCGTCATCTTGTTCACGGTGAGATAGCCGATGTTCATGGTGACCGCCGTGTTCTCCGATACGAGAACCGCGACGGCCGAAATGTTCGTCTTTGTGTAGTTTCCATAGGCGGTCGCCTGGGCCGGCGTGCCGAACTCGGCGTAGGACATCTGTCCCGCCGCGTTCGGGAACACCTCGCCCTTCTTCTCATAGCAGCTGTACTCGCGGTAGAAGCTCGTCTGCTGCGAGTACGGCTTGCCGATCGCGAAGGTGCCGTTGTTCCATTCGCCGTAACCGCACGCGCGATCCCCGGCGAAAGCGGTACCGCCGATGCCCCTGACCAGGTCGAACGTGAGCCTGCCAGGGGCAGGCTTGACCGGCGCCGGCTTCGTCCGCCGCGCGGTCTTCGCGGCGGCGTGCGGGGTCCCCCCGGATCCTCCGCAGCCGGCGGCCCCCGCCGCCGTCATCGCCATGAGCCCGACCATCATCCCCCACCGCATGCCGGTTCCCCGCATGTCCGGACTTCCTCTCTGAAGGGGCTTTACGCGAATGATGGGCTGTTCAATGGCCCAGACGCCAGGGACTCTGGAACGGTTCAGCCCGGGACACGCGGCGCTTCAATAAGTCCATACCTTGGCCAGAGTTTCTTTAGTGCCGGACCGGCGAATCTCACAATGGTGATCACCGATTCACCCTGGAGCGCGTTCGACCACGATCGCATGCTGGACGCGCTGGCGGCGCGGGAGAACTTTCCCGTCGCGGCCCGGCTGCTGCCCGCGCGGCACCGCGACGACCTGCGGGCCGTCTACGGTTACGCGCGCCTCGTCGACGACATCGGGGACGAGGCGCCGCGCGGGCAGCGCGCGGACCTGCTCGACCTGGTCGACGACGACCTGGACCGGGTCTACAAGGGCGGGACGCCGAAGCTGCCGCAGCTGCGCCGGCTGGCCGGCACGGTGCACGCGCACCGGATCCCGGCCGAGCCGTTCCGGCGGCTGGTCGAGGCCAACCGGCAGGACCAGGTCGTCCACCGCTACGAGACGTTCGATCAGCTGGTGGAGTACTGCGCGCTGTCGGCCGACCCGGTGGGCCGGATCGTGCTGCACGTGTTCGGCGCCCACGACGCCGGGCTGGAGCGGGCGTCGGACCGGGTCTGCACGGCGCTGCAGATCATCGAGCACTGCCAGGACGTCGCGGAGGACCACCGCGACGGGCGCGTGTACCTGCCGGCCGAGGACCTGCGCCGGTTCGGCTGCCAGGACGGCGACCTGGCCCGGGCGGTGACGCCGACGCGGCTGCGCGGGGTGCTGGCGCTGGAGGCCGGGCGCGCCGCGGACCTGCTGGACGAGGGCGCGGCGGCGCTGATGAAGGGGCTGTCCGGCTGGGCCCGGGTCGCCGTGGGCGGCTACGTCGCCGGCGGGCGGGCGGCGCTGGCGGCGCTGGCCGGCTCCGGTTACGACGTGCTCGCGCATCCGCCGCGCCCCCGCCGGGCCGCCGTGCTGGCCGGGTGGGCGCGCGCACTTGGAAGGGGCTGAGCGATGACGGTTTCAGAGGCGTGTGAGCGCACCGACCAGGTCGCCGGGGCGTACCGGCACTGCGAGCGGGTGGTGCGCGAGGAGGCCCGCAACTTCTCCTACGGGATACGGCTCATGCCGCCGCCGAAGCGCCGCGCGATGAGCGCGATCTACGCGTTCGCGCGCGGCATCGACGACATCGGGGACGGGCCGGAGCCGGCGTGCGTGCGGCTGGACCTGCTGGACCGGTCGCGGCGGCGGCTGCTGACCGTCCAGGAGGTGCTGCGGCGGCGCAGCGACGTGCGGGCGCTGGAGGGCCATCCGGTGCTGACGGCGCTGGCGGACGCGGCGGGCCGCTTCCCGATCCCGCTCGCCGCGTTCGACGAGCTGATCGACGGCTGCGAGAGCGACGTCCGCGGCGCGCGCTACGAGACGTTCGACGACCTGCTGCGCTACTGCCAGCAGGTCGCGGGCTCGGTGGGCCGGCTGTCGCTCGGGGTGTTCGGGTCGGACGGCCGGCAGCGCGCCGAGGGGCTCGCGGACTCGCTCGGCGTCGCGCTGCAGCTCACCAACATCCTGCGGGACCTGCGGGAGGACCGGGCGGCCGGGCGGGTGTACCTGCCGGCCGAGGACCTGGAGCAGTTCGGCTGCACGCTGGAGCTGGACGAGTCGGGGGTGTTCATCGACCCGCCGTGGCGGCTGCACAAGCTGGTCGTCTTCCAGGCCGAGCGGGCCCGCGCCTGGTACGCCGAGGGGCTGCGGCTGCTGCCGCTGCTGGACCGGCGCAGCGCGGCGTGCACGGCGGCGATGGCGGGGATCTACCGGCGGCTGCTGGAGTGCATCGCGGCGGACCCGGCGGCGGCGCTGAACTCGCGGGTGTCCCTGCCGACGTGGCAGAAGGCCGTGGTGGCGGCGCGGGCGCTGACGGGGGTGGAGCGGTGAGCGTCGTGGTCGTGGGCGGCGGGCTCGCCGGCATCAGCACCGCGATCGCGCTGCAGGAGTCGGGGGTCGCGGTCACGCTGCTGGAGGCGCGTCCGTGGCTGGGCGGCGCCACGCATTCGTTCCGGCGCGACGAGCTGAGCGTCGACAACGGCCAGCACGTGTTCCTGCGGTGCTGCACCGCCTACCAGGGGCTGCTGCGGCGGCTCGGCGCCGAGCACCTGGTGCAGATGCAGGACCGCTTCGACGTGCCGGTGCTGCGGCCGGGCGCGCGGCCGGCGCGGCTGCGCAGGTCGCCGCTGCCGAGCCCGCTGCACATGCTGCCGTCGCTGGTGCGGTACTCGCACCTGCCGGTCGCCGACCGGCTGCGGGCGGTGCGCGCGTCGGCGGCGCTGCAGCGGCTCGACCCCGACGACCCGGCGCTGGACCTGCGGTCGGCGGGCCGGTGGCTGGCCGAGCACGGGCAGCGGCCGTGGGCGCGGGAGGCGCTGTGGGGGCTGTTCATCACGGCGGCGCTGAACGCGGAGGTGGACGACGCGGCGCTCGGCCTGTCGGCGATGGTGTGCCGGCGGGCGCTGTTCGGGCGCCCGGACGCGGCCGACATCGGCGTCCCGACGGTCCCGCTGGAGGAGCTGCACGGCGGCCCGGCGCTGCGCCGGATCGCCGAGATGGGCGGGACGGTCCGGCTGAAGGCGAAGGTCGAGGCGGTGACCACCGACCCGAAGGTGGTGGTGGACGGGATGCCGATCGCGGCGGACGCGGTGGTGCTGGCCGTCCCGCACGAGGCGGCGGCGCGGCTGCTGCCCGCCGACGCGCTGCCTCGGCCGCTGCGCTGGCACGAGCTGGACGCCAGCCCGATCGTGAACGTGCACGTCGTCTACGACCGGCGGGTGCTGGACGAGCCGTTCGCCGCGGCGGTCGGCTCCCCCGTCCAGTGGATCTTCGACCGGACCGGGGTGGGCGGGCTGCGCGACGGCCAGTACCTGGCGATCTCCCTGTCGGCGGCGGACCGCTGGATCGACCGGCCCACCGCCGCGCTGCGCGAGCGGTTCGTGCCGGAGCTGGCGCGGCTGCTGCCGGGGGCGCGCGGGGCGCACGTCCGGGAGCTGTTCGTGACGCGGGAGCGGCGGGCGACGTTCCGGCAGGCGCCGGGCAGCCGGTCGCCGCGTCCGGGCGCGGCGACCCGGGCCCGGGGCCTGTTCCTGGCGGGCGCGTGGACCGACACGGGGTGGCCGGACACGATGGAGGGCGCGGTGCGCAGCGGCCTGACCGCCGCCCGCCTGGTCCGCCGCCACCTGGAGGGGGTGAGGGACCGGTGACGGCCGCGTCCACCAAGGCTCACCCGGGAGCCCGAGGCGAACCATTCGGAGAGGTGTGATCCATGACGGCCGTACCGGTCTCGATGACCGATGTCCGCGGGCTGGTCGACGGGGCGCTGCGCGCCGCGGTGGGCCGGCTCGATCCGCGTACCTACCGGGTCGCGGCCTACCATCTCGGCTGGGCCGACGACGAGGGCCACCCGCTGACGGCGCCCGCCGGGAAGGCGCTGCGCCCGGCGCTGGCGCTGCTGTCGGCGCGGGCGGCGGGGGCGCCGCCGGAGAGCGCGCTGCCCGGCGCGGTCGCGGTGGAGCTGACGCACGCGTTCTCGCTCCTGCACGACGACATCATGGACGGCGACCGCACCCGCCGGCACCGTCCGGCGGCGTGGACGGTGTTCGGGGAGCCCGCCGCGATCCTGGCGGGCGACGCGCTGCTCGCCCTCGCGCTGGAGGTGCTGCTGGAGGCGCCGGGGCAGGGGTCGGCGCGGGCGGCGCGCTCGCTGACCGTCGCGACGCGGCGGCTGATCGCGGGCCAGTCGCTCGACCTGGAGTTCGAGACCCGCCGGCAGGTCGGGCTGGAGGAGTGCGCCTCGATGGCGGCGGACAAGACCGCCGCGCTGCTGGCCTGCTCCTGCGCGATCGGGGCGGTGCTGGACGGCGCGCCGGAGCCGCTGGCCGCCGCGCTGGAGGCGTTCGGGGCCGACCTCGGCCTGGCGTTCCAGCTGGTCGACGACCTGCTCGGCATCTGGGGCGACCCGGGCACGACCGGCAAGCCGGCGCTGTCGGACCTGCGGTCCCGGAAGATGTCGCTGCCGGTGGTGGCCGCGCTGAACTCCGGCACGCCGGAGGGCGCGCGGCTCGCCGAGCTGTACGCGGCGCCGCCGGACCCCGAGGGGCCGGACGAGGACGAGCTGGCCGAGGCGGCCGCGCTGGTCGAGGCGGCGGGCGGCCGGGCGTGGGCGGAGGACGAGGCCGACAGGCGCATTGCGGGCGCGACCGCGCACCTGGCGTCCGCCGGGCTGCCCGAGCCGGTGCGCGCCGAGTTCCTGCACATCGCCGACTTCGTCACCCGCCGGGACCACTGATGACCGCCACCGAACCGACCGGGACCGCCGGGACCGCCGCGACCGCCGGGCCCACCGCGACCCGCACGCCCGCCGAGGCGATGGCGGCCGCCCGCGACCACCTGCTCGCGCTCCAGGCGCCGGAGGGCTGGTGGAAGGGCGAGCTCCAGACCAACGTGACCATGGACGCCGAGGACCTGCTGCTGCGCGAGTTCCTCGGCATCCGCACCGACGCCGACACCCGCGAGGCGGCCCGCTGGATCCGCTCGCAGCAGGCGCCGGACGGCACCTGGGCCAACTTCCACGACGGGCCGCCGGACCTGTCCACGACCCTCGAGGCGTACGTGGCGCTGCGGCTGGCGGGCGACGAGCCCGACGCGCCGCACATGCGCCGCGCCGCCGCGTTCGTCCGCGGCGAGGGCGGCATCCCGGCCACCCGCGTCTTCACCCGGTTCTGGCTGGCGATGTTCGGGCAGTGGCCGTGGGACGACCTGCCGGTGGTGCCGCCGGAGATGGTGTTCCTGCCGCGCTGGTTCCCGCTGAACGTCTACGACTTCGCGTGCTGGGCGCGGCAGACGATCGTCCCGCTGACGGTGGTCGCGGCGAAGCGCCCCGTCCGGCCGCTGCCGTTCGAGCTGGAGGAGCTGCGGTCGGGACGGGCCGTGCGGCGCAGGCGGCGGGTGGTCCCGGGCTGGGACGAGGCGTTCGGCGCGCTCGACCGGGTGCTGCACGCCTACGAGCGGCGGCCGCTGCGCGGGCTGCGGAAGGCGGCGCTGCGCCGCGCCGGCGAGTGGATCATCGCGCGGCAGGAGCCGGACGGGTCGTGGGGCGGCATCCAGCCGCCGTGGGTGTACTCGCTGCTCGCGCTGCACCTGCTCGGCCACGGCCTGGACCACCCGGTGGTGCGCCGCGGCCTGGACGGGCTGGAGCGCTTCACCGTCCGGGACGCGGGGGGACGCCGGCTGGAGGCCTGCCAGTCCCCCGTCTGGGACACCGTCCTGGCGATGAACGCGCTGGTCGACGCGGGCCTGTCCGCGGACCACCAGGCCCTGGAGACGGCGGCCGAGTGGGTGGTCGGCGAGGAGGTGCAGGGGCCGGGCGACTGGTCGGTGCGCCGCCCCGACCTGCCGCCGGGCGGGTGGGCCTTCGAGTTCGACAACGACTACTACCCCGACACCGACGACACCGCGGAGGCCGTCCTCGCGCTGAGCCGCGTCGACCATCCGAAGGCCGAGCCGGCGATCGAGCGCGGCGTGCGGTGGATGGCCGGGATGGCCTCCAGGGACGGCGGGTTCGGCGCCTTCGACGCCGACAACACCCGCGCGCTGTGCCGCAAGCTGCCGTTCTGCGACTTCGGCGAGGTCATCGACCCGCCGACCGCCGACGTCACCGCGCACGTCGTGGAGGCGCTCAGCCACCGCGGCATGGCCGACTCGGCGCTGGTGAAGCGGGCCGTCGTGTGGCTGCTGAAGGCGCAGGAGGACGACGGGTCCTGGTTCGGCCGGTGGGGCGCCAACCACGTCTACGGGACGGGCAGCGTGGTGCCCGCGCTCATCGCGGCGGGCGTCCGGCCGGGCAAGCCCGCGATCCGGCGGGCCGTCACCTGGCTGGAGCGCCACCAGCGCGACGACGGCGGCTGGGGCGAGGACCTGCGCTCCTACCGCGACCCGGAATGGATCGGGCACGGCGTCTCCACCCCGTCGCAGACCGCGTGGGCGCTGCTGGCGCTGCTGGCGGCCGGGGAACGCGGCCCGGCCGTGGAGCGGGGCGTGCGGTGGCTCGTCGAGCACCAGCGCCCGGACGGGACCTGGGACGAGGACCACTTCACCGGCACCGGGTTCCCCGGCGACTTCTACATCAACTACCACCTGTACCGCCTGGTGTTCCCGCTGTCGGCGCTGGGCCGCTACGTGAAGGAGACCGGTTCCTAAAATGGCCATGCCACTGCGCCAGAGCCTGCGCGTCGGCGGGTACGTCCTGCGGAACAAGCTGGCGGGGCGGAAGAAGTTCCCGCTGATCGTCGAGCTGGAGCCGCTGTTCGCCTGCAACCTGGCGTGCGCCGGATGCGGGAAGATCCAGCATCCGGCGAGCGTCCTCAAGCAGCGCATGCCGGTCGAGCAGGCCGTCGCCGCGATCCGCGAGTGCGGGGCGCCGATGGTGTCGATCGCGGGCGGTGAGCCGCTGATGCACCCGCAGATCGGCGAGCTGGTCCGCGAGCTGGTCCGGATGAAGCGGTACGTGTTCCTGTGCACGAACGCCGCGCTGATCCCGAAGAAGATCGACGACTTCGAGCCGTCCCGGTACTTCGCGTGGGCGGTGCACGTCGACGGGCTGCGTGAGCGGCACGACGCGTCCGTGTGCAAGGAGGGCGTGTTCGACGAGGCGGTCGCGGCGATCCGGATGTGCAAGGAGCGCGGGTTCCGGATCACCACGAACACCACCGTGTTCAACACCGACACACCGCAGACCGTCATCGACGTGCTCGACTACCTCAACGACGACCTGCGCGTCGACCAGATGATGATCTCCCCCGCGTACGCCTACGAGAAGGCGCCCGACCAGGACCACTTCCTGGGCGTGCAGGAGACGCGGGCGCTGTTCCAGAAGGCGTTCGCGGGCGGCAACCGCAAGCGCTGGCGGTTCAACCACTCGCCGCTGTTCCTGGACTTCCTGGAGGGGAAGGTCGACTTCCCGTGCACGGCGTGGGCGATCCCGTCGTACTCGCTGAAGGGCTGGCAGCGCCCCTGCTACCTGATGGAGGACGGCTATGCCGAGTCCTACAAGGAGCTGCTGGAGGAGACCGACTGGGACTCCTACGGCCGGGGACGCGACGACCGCTGCGCCAACTGCATGGCGCACTGCGGCTACGAGCCCACCGCCGTGTTCGCGACGATGGGCTCGCTGAAGGAGTCGCTCCGCGCCGTCCGGAGCGTGTGATCACTGCGGAGCGTGTGATCAGCGGCGTGTGATCAGCGGCGTGTGATCACTCGTCCCGCAGTTCGCGGACGACGTCGCGGACGGCGCCGGCCAGCGCGCCGGCGTCGTCCACGAGGCCGGTGTCCGCGCAGATCCCGAAGCACAGCTCGCTGTCGACGCCGAGCGCGGCGACAGCGAGCGGTGCTCCGGGCGCGAGCGGGACGACCGGGTAGACGCCGGTCACCGGGAGGCCCGTCAGCAGCAGCTGCTCGCGGCTGGCCGGCAGGCTCGACACGATCCCCTGCAGGAACCGGCCGCCGTAGACGGCCCGCGCGAACCGGGCGTGCAGCGGCGCGGGCATGAGCCGCCCGACCTGCCGCATCACGAACCACGCCGCCAGCGCGCGGGTGCCGGACCGCAGGACGCGGCTGCGCCGGGCGATCTCGGCGAGCCGCTCGGTCTCCGGCATCGCGCCGATCGGCAGGTCGACCATGACGGCGGTGGTGTGGTTGCCCTCCATCCCCTGGCCGGGCGCCCGCATCATCAGCGGCACCGCGACGCGGCACTCCCGCGGCGGCGCGCCCGGCTCCGGACGCTGGACGGTCCGCGCGAGGCCGCCGGCGACCGCGCTCATCACCACGTCGGAGACCCGGGCGCCGTACCGCCTGGCGATCCGCCGCGGGTCGTCCAGCGGGATCCGCAGGGTGCCGAACCGGCGCTCGCCCGTCCCGGCGGCGAGCAGCACCGCGGCCGGCGCCGCGCCGACCCACCTGTCCTCGGCGAGCTGCGCCAGCGC
>NZ_BAAAMR010000029.1:0-92590 GCF_039529375.1 Actinomadura napierensis | reverse complement strand
CGTGTTGGCTTGTGAAGAAGTTGTTTGGTGATGCTTGCGCTCCACAAGTCTGCCACTTACTGTAATCATTCATCAACCCAGAGCAATGATTCGGGGGTATGGGTGAGTCTTCGTCAAACCAGAACGATCCGCCCGGTACCGGCAACGGAACCGGCCGCAGGACTGGGCGCTGCGACGCGCGTCGGGCCCGAGGCGCTGGATGTGGTGGTGGCCGGCGCGCACGGCGGCGCCGGGACGTCCACGCTGGCAACGCTGCTCCCGACCGCGTGGGACATGGGCTCGATCGAGTCGCTGCTGGAGTTGGACTGCGCACCACTGGACGCCAAGGGCCGACCGATCGTGCTCGCGGCACGCAACACCGCAGCGGCGGCCAAGTGCGCGACCGCAGCGATCGGAGTCCTGCACGACTGGGACGAGCAGGTGGCGGCGTTGGCGATCGTCAGTGACGGCGGCCCGGAGTCACGGGACGCCACCGCCCGGTTCGCGCTGCTGGAGGCGCGTGTCGGCACGGGCACAAAACGTGGATGGCCGAGGACGGCGTTCCCGAAGTCCTTCAGGCCGATCGGATGGGACACATCGTCCCGGGAATCCGCGGCGTCTACACGCACGTCTCCGACGTCATGCGTGACGACCTGAAGGCCAAACTCCAGCGACGCTGGGAAGACGCTCTCGATGAGCGGGCCGAGTTGGCCCCAGGATCGTCGCTGCCCATACTGGCCGAGATCCTCAAGAGCAGGCAAGAAAGGGAGGGGAAGGTCGTCTCTCTGCGAAGCGCCTGACACACCGGGTGCTCGAGGGCGCGGTGGTCCGCAGGGCGGGCCGCCGCGCCTTCGGTTACGGAGAGTGAGTGCCAGCGGCCCCCGAACTGCTGAACACATTTGGAGTGGGGCAAGATCATGCCCCAAATCTGCCCCAGTGAAGCGAGAAGGCCCTGCCGCCAGAGTGCGGGAGGGCCTGTGGGACAAGGGGTGGGCGATACTGGGTTCGAACCAGTGACCTCTTCGGTGTGAACGAAGCGCTCTCCCACTGAGCTAATCGCCCCGGCGGAACGTCCTGCGGGGCGTTCCGACGTCGGAAACTCTAGCGCATGTCGCGGGGTGCTCGCTCATCGAGCGTGGGCGCGGGCGGTCTCGCGGCCGCCGGGGTGGCGGTGGCGCCAGATGAGGAAGACGGCGGTGGCGAGCAGGGACCAGGCGGCCAGGGTGATGAACGGCAGGACGTGCTGGTGGGCGTGGAAGTAGATGGCGGTGTGCTGGGCGTTGACGGACGCGCCGGGCGGGAGCCAGCGGCCGATCAGGCCGAGGGGGGACGGCAGGAGGGGCCAGGAGACGGCGCCGCCGGAGGACGGGTTGCCGATCAGGACCATCAGGCCCCAGGTGGGGATCATGGCCCAGCGGCCGACGAGGGTGTTGAACATCGTGAAGACCATGCCGCTGGTGAACATGGTGAGGGTGCAGATGCCCCAGGACTCGCGGAAGGGCAGGGCGAGGACGCCGAGGAGCCAGTCGACGACGGCGCAGATCGACAGGCCGCCGAGGGCGGCGTAGGCGGCGATGAAGAAGATCCGCTCGCCGGCGTTGAGGGCGCGGGCGTGCACGCTGAGCTGGATGGCGCCGACGAAGCCGATGATCACCGAGGCGAGGGAGATGTAGAAGATCGCCAGGCCCTGGGGGTCGGTGGGCTGGAGCGGTCTGATGTCGCGGACGGTGAGGGGGACGCCGGCCTTCCGGCCGGCGATGGGGGCGGCCTGGGTGAGCAGGCGGGAGACGGAGGCGCCGGCGGCGGCCGCGACGTCCAGCTGGGCGCGGTTCCCCTGGAGGACGAGGATGGCGAACTCGCGCTGCTCTTCGACGGCGTCGCGGGCGGCCTGGTAGGTCCGGTAGGGGCGGACGGACAGTGAGGTGTCGAGGCCGGCGTCGAGGGCGCGGACGAGGTGGGCGGACCCGCCCTGGCCGGTGACGGCCACGGGGACGTGGCGGGGGGCGGGGTTCGCCATGGCGTAGCAGTAGGAGCCGGCGAACAGGCCCGCGGCGGCGGCCAGGATCAGCAGCAGGACGACGGCGGGGAGGAACGGGGACTCCCGGAAGGCCGTCCAGTGCTCGCGGGCCGTGCGGTGACGGGCGTGGTCCATGGGATCACGCTAGGTGATCGGCGATCAGTTCCAGAAGGTGAGGTCCTCGACGTTCCACGGCAGGGCGAAGCCGTAGGCGACGAGGTAGCCGACGACGACGGCGCCGGCGAGCACGCCTCCGGTGGCGCCCAAGATGGTGTTGCGGCGGCGCTTGCGGGGGTCGAGTGCCTTCTCCTTGGCGCGTTCGGCGGCGTCCTTGGCGCGGTGCAGGGCCGTCTGGGCCCAGGCGAACTCGGTGGCGAGGACGGCCAGGCCGAGGACGATCCCGACGATGCCGGGGCCCGGGGTGACCATCATGACGAGGCCGCCGGCGAGGACGGTCGCGCCGACGGCGAAGACGCCCACGCGCCAGGCGGTGTTCAGGACGGGGTTGCGCCGGAGGGACTCGCGGAAGCGCCTCACCGGGCCGAGTTCGCCCGGTGGAGCACCCTTTTGCTCATTAATGGTCACGTTTTTACCCTAGGCCAGAAGATCGCCGCCTCACACCCGTGAGCCTACCCGGCCGCGGCCGGTGCCCCCGGGAGGCCGGCCTTTGATGAAGATCCGCTTTTGCGCAGGTCAGAAGCTGGTTTTGCGCGCGTGACATGGATCACAATGTCCGGGGGTCGTGGAATGTCGGACCGCGCCCCGGCAGTTAGGCGTCATAGATCGGGGGGACATCCGGGAGAGGGAGAAGCACTCACCGGAGCACCCCGCGAGCCAGCGGGACCGACGTTAGAGGGAATGGCCATGAACAGCAGTACCACCGTCTCAGCAGAGCTGGGCCTTCGTCTCGTCGTCCCCGACCGCACGAGCGTTCCCCTGCTCGCCGGGCTGGAGTACGCGGCCGACGACCCGTACGCGATCCGGATGGCGTTCTATGTGGGCGACGACGAACCGGTGGAGTGGATCTTCGCACGGGAGCTGCTCACCGTGGGGATCGTGCGCAAGGTCGGGGACGGCGACGTCGAGGTCTGGCCGGCCCGGGACGACGGCACGCTGAACATCGCGTTGTCGTCGCCGTTCGGCAACGCCCTGTTCGAGGTGCCGCTCCCGCCCCTGGCCGACTTCCTGCACCGCACCTACCAGGCCGTCCCGGCCGGGGAGGAGACCGAGTTCATCGACATCGACGACGAGCTGGAGAACCTCCTCTGGCCGTCGTGATCACTGCGACAGCCGGGCCATGTGGCGCATCTTGTTCATCGCGTCCAGGGCGGCGACCTTGTAGGACTCGGCAAGCGTGGGGTAGTTGAACACCGCGTTCACCAGGTAGTCGACGGTGCCGCCCAGGCCCATGACCGTCTGCCCGATGTGGACCAGCTCGGTGGCCCCGGTGCCGAAGACGTGCACGCCGAGCAGCTTGCGGTCGTCCGGGGAGACCAGCAGCTTGAGCATTCCGTAGGAATCACCGATGATCTGGCCGCGGGCCAGCTCCCGGTAGCGCGAGACCCCCACCTCGAAGGGCACCTTGGCCTCGGTCAGCGCGTCCTCGGTGCGGCCGACGAAGCTGATCTCCGGGATCGTGTAGATCCCGATCGGCTGCACCTCGATGATGCCGGACACCGGCTCCTCGCAGGCGTGGTGCGCGGCCAGCCGGCCCTGCTCCATCGAGGTGGCGGCCAGGGACGGGAAGCCGATCACGTCGCCGACCGCGTAGATGTGCGGGACCTCGGTGCGGTAGTGCTCGTCCACCTTGATCCGGCCGCGGTGGTCCGCGGTGAGGCCGGCCGCCTCCAGGCCGAGGTCGTCGGTCATGCCCTGGCGTCCGGCGGAGTACATCACGGTGTCGGCGGGGATGCGCTTGCCGCTCTCCAGGACGGTGATCGCGCCGCGCGCCATCCGCTCGACGGACGCGACGGTCTCGCCGAACCGGAAGGTGACGGCGAGGTCGCGCAGGTGGTACTTCAGGGCCTCGATGATCTCCAGGTCGCAGAACTCCAGCATCCGCTCGCGCCGCTCGACCACGGTGACCTTGGTGCCGAGCGCGGCGAACATCGAGGCGTACTCGATGCCGATCACCCCGGCGCCGACCACGACCATCGTCTCGGGGACGTGGTCCATGTGGATGATGCCGTCCGAGTCGATGATCGTCCGGTCGTCGAAGGCGACGGTGTCCGGGCGCGCGGGACGGGTGCCGGTCGCGATGACGATCTTGTCGGCGGTGACCTTCTGCTCCCGCCCGTCCGGCTCCCGGCCGCCGGAGACGGCGACCGTGTTCGGCTCGACGAAGCGTCCGACGCCCGGCAGCACGGTGACGTGGTTGCGGGCCAGCTGGCTGCGGATCACGTCGGTCTCGCGGCCGATGACGTGCTGGGTGCGCATGCCGAGGTCGGCGACCGTGATGTCGTCCTTGACCCGGTAGCTCTGGCCGTACAGCTCGCGCTGGTTCAGGCCGGTGAGGTAGAGGACGGCCTCGCGGAGCGTCTTGGACGGGATCGTCCCGGTGTTGATGCAGACGCCGCCGATCATCTCGCGGCGATCGACGACGGCCGCCTTCCGGCCGAGCTTGGCGGCGGCGATGGCCGCGCGCTGCCCGCCGGGTCCCGATCCGAGAACGAGGAGATCGAAGTCATTCACGTCCCCAGTCTGACCGGGGCCCGCGGCCGGCATAAGGGTTTCCGGTGGACGAATCTTGATCTTCGCGGCCTACCCTGGCCGTCGAGAGGGCACAGGTGGGTCAGCAGGAGGGGCGGGGGTAGGTCATGGGCATGCGGATGCTGGGGATCGACATCGGCGGTTCCGGGATCAAGGGGGCGCCGGTCGACGTGTCCACGGGCGAGTTCGCGCGCGAGCGGTACCGGGTCGCGACGCCGCAGCCGTCCAAGCCGGACGCGGTGGTGAAGGTGCTCGCCGAGGTGGTGGAGCACTTCGGCTGGGAGGGGCCGGTCGGCGTCACGTATCCGGGCGTGGTGATCGACGGGGTGACGCTGTCGGCCGCCAACGTCTCCAAGCACTGGATCGGGCTGGACGCGGCGTCCCTGATGGCGGACGCGACGGGCCGGGAGATCACCCTGCTGAACGACGCGGACGCGGCCGGGGTGGCGGAGATGCGGCTCGGCGCGGGACGCGGCCGTCCGGGCACGGTGGCGGTGCTGACGCTGGGGACCGGCATCGGCAGCGCCCTGTTCACCGACGGGGTGCTGGTGCCGAACACCGAGTTCGGGCACATCCAGGTCAATGGCAAGGACGCCGAGATCCGGGCGTCGGCGAAGGCCCGCGAGGAGCACGGCCTGAGCTGGGAGAAGTGGGCGGAGCGGCTGAGCGAGTACCTGGCGCACCTGGAGGCGCTGATCTCGCCGTCACTGATCATCCTGGGCGGCGGGGTGAGCAAGAAGGCCGACCGGTTCGTCCCGCTGATCGAGGGCGTGCGGGCGCCGATCGTGCCGGCGCGGCTGGTGAACAACGCGGGGATCGTGGGCGCGGCGATGGCGGCGGCCGCGGCGCATCCGGTGGAGGTGGCCGAGCCGGCGCCGCACGAGGTCCGCGAGGCGGGCACGACGGTCGGGCGGCAGCGCGAGGACGGGACGGCGGAGGCCGCCCGCTGATCCCGCGCCGCCGCCCGGCGGCTATGCCGTGCGCAGGCGGACCGTCGCGATCTCCCAGGGGCGTAGTGCCAGCGTGGTCGTGCCGTCGTGCACGTCGAGCGGCAGGCCGGGGCGTCCGCGCAGGTCGGCGCGGGTGGCCTCGGTGAACGGCCCGCGCAGGACGGCGGTGGTGGGCTCGGTGCTCTGGGCGACCATCCGGGCCTCGATCCAGCCGTCGCCGCGGGGCCGCAGCGAGGTCGTGGCGACGCCGGGGCCGGTGATCGAGAGGCCGTCCCGCGAGGGCGGGGCGGGCGCCTCGGCCGGGCCGTAGCCGACGGCGGTGAGCAGGTCGTGGCGGTAGCGTTCGGCGGCCTCGACCACGTCGCCGCCGGGCCGTCCGCCCTCGTACGGCATGATCGCCATCCCGACCGTCCGCTCGCCGCGCGACTGCGCGCCCGGCGTCGGCAGTTGCGGGCCGGCGGGCTGGTCGCGGTAGGCGTTGCGGTCGCGGGACAGGTAGCCGATCGAGCGCATCAGGGTGAGGGCCATCTCCCGGCCGCCGCCGGTGACCTCGTACTCGGTGACGTGCTCCAGCAGGACGGCGAGCCCGCCCGCGGCGACGAACCCGTTCGCGGGGTAGGTCGGCACTGGCCGCTCCCCGAACCCGCCCTCGGCCGTCAGCCCGCGCTCCACGACCGCGAACTGGCCTTCGGCGAACGACGACTCCGCCTGCCGGGGCAGCGACACGTGCAGGCGCACGCGGTGGTCGGCGCAGCGGTTGTCGAAGGTGACGCGCAGCCGCAGGAAGGGTTCGCCGGTGCGCAGCTCGGCGCGGGTGACGACGGTGGCGTCCTCCTCCGCCGCGGACCGGGTGTCGCCCGCGAAGTCGCCGGACGCGGGCCAGCGGTACGTCCGGACGATGTCGAGCGCGGCGACCAGCGGCCCCTCCCAGACGGGCTCGACGCGCACCGACACCGGGGCGCCGACGAGGCGGTCCGCGGCGGGCGGGGCGTAGTTGTAGGAGTCGCCGAGGTCGCCGCCGTCCATGATGCGTCCGATGCCCTCGATCACGCCGCCGCCGGGCGTCCGGAGGCCGATCGTCCCATCGTCGCGGACCTCGACGCGCAGCAGCCCGTTGTCGAGGACGTTCCCGTCGGCGGTGACCGGGGCGCCCGGAGCGGCGGCCGGCCCGCCGGGACGGACGGTCACGAGCCCCAGCGGCGGAGCCTCGACGAGCGCGGCGACCTCGCGGCGCGGGTCGGCCAGGATCCGCATCCGCCACTCCCCCTCGGCGCCGCGCAGCGCCGCCCGCACGTCGCCGATGTCGAACGGTGTGTCCGCGCGGGCCGTCACGTGGAAGGTGAGGGTGCGGTCGTCCCGCGACACCGACCAGTCGCGGATCTCCTGCCCGAACAGCACCCGCCCGTACACCCGCTCCAGCAGGATCGGCAGGGCGGACGCGGGGTGGACGGCGTCGTCCAGCACGGTGACCGCGGTTTCGAGCACCTGGACGGGCACCGGGCGCCCGTCGCCCGTCACCAGCCCCTCCTCCCCTTCGCCGGGGACGTCGAGGAACACCAGGCCGGTCCGGACGTCCGGCGTCGGGTTGAAGGCCAGGTGCGCGCCGAGCGGGACGGCGGCGGCGCGCTCGGCGGTGACCAGGTCGCAGACGGCCCGTCCGAGCTGCTCGGCCTCGGCCATCCGGGCGGCGACCTGTTCGGCGGTCTCGTCGCTGCCGCAGCCGGTGACCGAGTCGTGGCAGCTCACCTCGATGAGCCGCCGCCAGGCCAGGTCCAGGAACCGCTGCGCGTCGCCGGTGTACCAGAGCGCGGCGAGCGGCTCGGCGTACCGCTCGACGAGCCGCTCGGCGCGCCCCATCAGCTGCTTCAGCCGCGGCCGTACCGAGATCACGCCGGGCAGGATGTTGGCGCGGGCGTGCGAGCGCAGCTCCCCCTGCACGCGCGGCAGGCCGTCGATGGACGGGTCCTGGGCGGCGAAGTACCCGGCGAGGGTGTCCAGGCGCATGTCGGCGCCGGCGCCGCCGATCCGGTCGGCGAGGTCGGCGGCGGGCGCGGTGTGGTCCGCGCCGTACATCGCCAGCAGCGGTCCGCCGTCCGGATACCAGCGGCTCATCGCCTCGGCGAACCCGGCGGCGCGGCCGGGCAGCAGGGACGCGCCGTCCGCGAAGTCCTCGAACATCGACGCAGCGTTGCCGTAGCCGCCCTCGGGCAGGTACTGGGTGCGGATCGCGGTGCCGTCCGGCGCCTCCCACGCGAACGACCGGGTCCGGACCCGGTCGGGGACGCCGCGCCACACGCACGCGTGCTCGATGCCCGCGAGCTTCAGGATCTGCGGCGTCTGCGCGCAGTGCCCGAACTGGTCGGGCAGGTAGCCGACCATCATCGCCGCGCCCAGCTCCTCGGCGCGCCGCAGCCCGAGCTCCAGGTTCCGGACGATGTTCTCACCCGAGCACAGGAACTCGTCGTGCAGGATCTGCCACGGCCCGACGGCCAGCCGCCCGTCCCGGACGAGCGCGGCGACGCGTTCGCGCCGCTCCGGGCGGATCTCCAGGTAGTCGTCGACGGCCGCCATCTGGCCGTCGAGGGTGAAGCGCCAGCGCGGGTCGGCCTCCATGCGGTCGACGACGCCGTCCATCAGCGACACCAGCCGCAGCCGGAACCGCTGGAACGGCAGGTACCACTCGCGGTCCCAGTGGGTGTGGGGCACGACGACGATCGGCCCGGCCTCCTCTACCCGCACAGTGCGATCACCTCGTTCTCGTGGGATTCCAGGCGGTGCATCCCCGGCCCCTCCGCGGGGACCCGGACCTTGTCGCCCCGGACGGCGACGCGCCGCCCGTCCGGCCGGACGAGGACGGTGCCGTCGGCGTCCAGCGCGATCAGGTCGTCCTCGACGCGCAGCAGGACGGGGGCGTCCGGGCCCGCCGCGATCGCCACCCGCCCGGCGGCGAGCGCGTCGAGGACCTGGTCGTCTTCCGTGAGCGCCCAGGTCACCGGTTCGCCGAGGTTCTTGAACTGCCCGGGGTCGTGGAAGTCGCTGCCGCCGAGCGGGACGATCCCGGTCGGCCGCCAGACGTCCGCCCAGGCCAGCGGGGCGCCCCAGCGCCGGTCCCACCAGGACGGATGCCAGATCTCGGCGAACTTCGGCCGCGACTCGGGCGGCAGCGGCCGGCGCCACGCGCAGTCGCCGCTGAGCGGGTGGTTGATCGACATCAGCCCGCCGCGCGCCTGCGCGAACGCGGCCCAGTCGGCGCTCGGGCGGCGGAAGTCGACCCAGCCGGTGTCGCCGAACACGTTGGCGTGCCCGAGGTCGGTGGTGACCTCCTGGCCGGGCAGCAGCAGGACGCCCGCGTGCGCGCCGGCGGCGGGCAGTTCGGGATGGTGGCTGACGGTGTTGTGGTCGGTGACCGCGAGGTAGTCCAGGCCGCGCGACGCGGCGAGGCAGGCCAGCTCGTGGACGGTGAGCGTCCCGTCGCTGTGCACGGTGTGGGAGTGCAGGTCGCCGGCGAGCCACCGCATCCCGGCCGGAGCGGGCAGGTCGCGGCGCGGCGGGCGTTCGGGACGGGGCGGCGGCGCCGGAACCTCCGGACGCGGCGGCAGCGACGACGATGCCGTCACCGTGACCTCGTACGGGACGCCGTCGGGCGGGATCCGGTGCAGCCCGAGCCAGACGTGCCAGGTGCCCGGCTCCAGCTCGCCCGGCAGGTAACCCGGGGTCGCCCAGTCGGCGGCGACCGTGTACGCGCGCCGCGCGCCGCCCGACCAGCCGCGGAACCCGCCGGGCCCGCCGCAGCCGAGGTCGATGACGCCGCCGTCGAACGACAGCTCCACCGTGACCGCCGCCGTCCCCGCCGGGACGTCGAACGGCAGCTCCCGCAGCCCCTGTTCGAGGCGGTCCTCCAGAGTCCATCTCCCCCGATGAACGGTCATCCGTTGTCCTTCCCGGTCGGGGCCATCCTCGGTTCGGGCACGTCGGACGGGTCCGCCGCGGTCACCAGTTCGCCGTCGCGGTACAGCAGGACGCGGCCGGGCCGGGGCAGCGCCCAGCCCTCGTCACCGGGCTCGGGCTCGCGCCCCTCCCCCACGACGACGTGCAACGGCTCGCCCTCCACGTCCAGCGTCACCAGGGCGCTGCCGCCCAGGTGCTCGACCACCGACACCCGCCCGGCGAACGCGCCGTCGGCCGGCCGGTCGCTGTAGTCGAGATACTCGGGTCGTACCCCGCAGACGATCTCCTCCCCCACCGGAAGCTCGGCACGTGCCTCTTCTGGCAGGGGCAGGACGGCGCCGGCCGCGACGACGTGCTCGCCCTCGACGCGTCCCGGGAGCAGGTTCATGGGGGTGGAGCCGATGAACGACGCGACGAACAGGTTCGCGGGGCGGCGGAACACCTCGGTCGGCGTGCCGAGCTGCCGGATCCGGCCCTTCTCCATGACCGCGATGCGGTCGGCGAGCGCGAGCGCCTCCGCCTGGTCGTGGGTGACGAACACGGTGGTCACGGCCAGTTCCTTCTGCAGCCGCTTGAGGAACGTGCGGGCCTCCAGGCGCAGCCGGGCGTCGAGGTTGGACAGCGGCTCGTCCAGCAGGAAGATCCGCGGTTCGGCGACCAGGGCGCGGGCCAGCGCGACCCGCTGCTGCTGGCCGCCCGACAGCTCGCCGGGGCGCCGCCTCCCCAGCCCCTCCAGCCCCAGGTAGTCGGCGGCCTCGGCGGCGCGCGCGTGCCGGTCGGCCTTGCCGCGCTTCTTGATCTTCAGCGGGTAGGCGATGTTGTCCAGGACGCTCATGTGCGGGAAGAGCGCGTAGTCCTGGAACACCATGCCGACGTTGCGGCGGCCCGGCGGCAGCCGCGTCACGTCGGCGCCGCCGAGCGCGACCGTCCCGGACGTCGCGGACTCCAGCCCCGCGACGGTCCGCAGCAGCGTGGTCTTGCCGCAGCCGGACGGGCCGAGCAGCGCGAAGAACTCGCCGTCCGCCACGTCGAGGTCGAGCGCGTCCAGGGCCCGCACGCCGCCCGGATAGACCTTGGTCAGCTCCCGAATGGTGATGGCCGCCATCAGCGCTTGATCCCTCCGTGGAAGCGGAATCCGTACCGGCGGCTCACGAACAGGTACATGACCACGACCGGCAGGGAGTACAGCAGCGAGAACGTGGAGATCAGGGGCAGGTCGGGCTGCCCGCCCTCGGTGTAGAACGTGTACATGATCACGGACGCGGGCGCCTTGTCCGGGTTGCGCAGCAGCAGGAACGGCATCAGGAAGTCGCCCCACACCTGCGCGACCGTCCACACCCCGACCGTGGCGAGGCCCGGGCGGATCACGGGAACGACCACGTGCCGCAGGATCTGCAGCGGCGACGCGCCGAACACCCGCGCGGCCTCCTCGTAGGACGTCGGCGTCGAGTCCGTGAAGTCCTTGAGCAGGAAGATCGCCGCCGGGAGCAGACCGCCGGTCAGTACCAGGATCACGCCGAGCCGCGAGTCGATCAGGTGCAGGTTGAAGGCCAGCAGGAAGATCGGCACCATCGCCGCCGTCCCGGTGATGATGGACGACAGCAGGAGCAGGACGTACAGCAGCGCGTCCCGGCCCGGCACCCGGACGCGGCTCAGCGCGTACGCCGCGAGCGCCGCGCACACGACCACGAGCAGTGCCGTCCCGGCGGCGAGCAGCACCGAGTTCCGCAGCGATTCCAGCGCGTACGGGTTGTCCATGAGGATCTTGAAGTTGTGCAGGGTGAAGTCGGGCAGGGACGCCGCGATGCCGGGGCTGGAGTCGAACGGGGTGAACGCGAGCCACAGCAGCGGCAGCGCGAAGAACCCGAGGACGGCCGACACGAACGTCGCCAGGCCGATCCTGCGCAGCGTCTCGCGGACGAGCGTGTTCACGCCGGCACCGCCTCTCGCGACTCGCGGCGGCCCCGCTCGCGCAGCGCGCGCAGGTAGACCAGCGCGATCGCCAGGTTGATCAGGATCATGACCAGCGAGATGGCGGCGCCGAAGCCGAGCCGGCCGTCGCCGAGCGCGGTCCGGTACACGTACACCGACATGATCTCCGACCGCTTGTCCGGCCCGCCGGCCGTGATCAGGAACGGGGTGAAGTCGTTGAACGTCCACAGGCTGATCAGCAGCAGGCTCGTGAGCACGTGCCCGCGGATGCGCGGGAACACCGCGTCCCGCAGCGTCTGGAGCGTCGACGCGCCGGCCAGCCGGGCCGTCTCCAGATGCGACGGTGGAACGTTCCCGAGCGCGGCGCCGTACAGCATCATCGAGAACGCGGTGCCGTGCCAGACGTTGAACACGATCACGCACGCCATCGGATGGTCGATCAGCCAGGCCGTGCCGGGGGTGCCGAGCAGCGCGTTCAGCGTGCCGCCGTCGCGGTCCAGCAGCGCGATCCACAGGAAGGCGATCACCGAGCCGGGCAGGATCCACGCCAGCAGCACCAGCGCCTCGACGACCCGCCGGACGAACCCCGTCCGGTCGCGCATCACCCACGCGATCGCGAACCCGAGCAGCGTCTGCCCGATCACCGCCGAGCCGAGCACGAACTGCAGCGTCAGCCACAGCGAGCGGTGGAAGTCGCCGTCGCCGAGCACGTCGCCGTAGTTCCGCGCGCCGACGAACTTCGGCTCGCTGGCGGCGATCCCGGTCAGCCGGTAGTCGGTCGTGCCGAGGTAGAGGGTCCAGAGCGCCGGGAAGACGAGGAACACCGCGATGAGGACCAGCGCGGGCGCGACGAACGCCGCCGCGCGCCCGCGTCCGAGCCCCGCCGCGTCCCCGCCCGCGGACGCCGCGGCGGTGCCGCCGCGGCGCGCCGCCTCACTGGGCGGAGACGTGAGAGGGGCCACCGACGATCCCTTCCAGCTTCTTGGTGTACTGCGCGGCGGCCTGGTCGGGGCTCTTGCCCGACACGACCGCCGCCGTCGCCTCCTGCAGCGCCGTCGACACCTGCGGGTAGACCGACAGGCCCGGGCGGTAGGAGGTGACCGGCAGGACCTTCTCCGAGATGAACGTCAGCAGCGGGTCGCCGGCGAGGATCTGCTTGTTCACGTCCGTCCGGGACGTGATCTCGGGCGTGCCCGCGGTGCGCGCCTTGACCATCTCCGCCGAGTTCATGAACGCCATGAACTCGAACGCCTGCTGCGGGTACTTGGTGTTCGGGTTCATCACGGTGAGCGGGCCGCCCGACATGCTCACGAACGACTGGCCGCGCACGCCCTTGCCCGGCGAGACCGCCGGGATCAGCGCGAACCCGACGTCGGTGTCGCGGGTCCTCATCTTCGCGACGCCGTCCTTGGGGTTCAGCACGTCGCGCCAGAGGTAGTCGCCCTCCGCCAGGACGCCGATCTTGCCGGCCGCGAACTCCTCGAACGACTTGTCGCGCCCTTTGGCCTCCTCCTGGAGCTTGGGGTCGCCGAGGCCCTCGGAGCCGTAGATCTGCGCGTACAGGCCGAGGACGTTCTTCAGCGCCTGCCCGCCGCCGGTCCACTTGCCGTCCTGGTAGATCTGCGCGCCCGCGCCGGCCAGCAGCGGCAGCACGCCCTGCATGCTGGTGGCCTCGCCCATCGCGGTGCCCGCGTCCAACTGGATCGGGGTCACGCCGGAGAGCTTCTTGAGCGCGCGACCCGCCGCGACGATGTCCTGCCAGCTCTTCGGCTGCCAGTCGGCGGGCAGGCCCGCCTGCGCGAACAGCCTCTTGTTGAAGTAGAGCAGGCGCCCGTCGGTCCCGGACGGGATGCCGTACTTCTTCCCGTCGAACAGCGCCAGCTGCTGGACCGATCCAGCGATCTGCGGCCAGCCGTCCCAGGCGTCCGCCGGGGCGCCCACGACCTCGCTGAGCGGCTTGATGTACCCGGCCTGGGCGAACTCGCCCACCCAGATGCCGTCGATGTCCATGATGTCGGCGCCGGACCGCGACTTCAGGTCCAGCGCGAGCTTGGTCTTGTAGGCCTCGTCGTCCACGCCCTGCCCGCGGAAGGTCACCTTCGCGGTGATCCCCTTGGCCTTCTCGGCGGCGACGAACCCCGGGATGACGGTCCTGGTGAGCCACTCGGCCTCGCCGGCGTTCTTGCCGCCCGCGATGGCGTTCCGGGTGATGGTGAGGGTGAAGCTCTTGGCGTCCTTGCCGCGATTCGGATCGGTCGAGGATCCGCCGCCGCCGCAGCCGGCGAGCGCCGCGCCCGCCAGCACGAGCGCGGCCGCCGCGCCGATCCGCCTTCTGGAGAAGTCCCTACGGGAGCTGACCACGGGTGACCTCCTACAAGCGTCACCACTTAACGTCACCGAAGAACGCGATCACGTAAAGACCCAGACGATCGCTTTCTTGATCAGGGGTCCATCAGTTCGGCGGCGCGGGCCGCGAACGCCTCCATCGCCTTGGCGGTGATCGGGCCCGGGGCCTCGGAAAGCACGGTGCCGTCCACCGCGCGGATCGGCTGGATGTCGCGGGTCGTGGACGTCAGGAACGCCTCCTCCGCCCGGTACAACCCGTCCAGCGGGACGTCCTCCTCCTCGCCGCCGCACCACTCCAGCACCAGCGCGCGCGTCACCCCGGCCAGGCAGCCGGACGCCAGCGGCGGCGTCACCAGCCGCCCGCCGCGGACGAGGAACACGTTGCTGCCGGTGCCCTCGCACAGGTTCCCCGCGAGGTTGCCGAAGATCGCCTCGCCGCCGCCGCGCTCCTTGGCGTAGGCGAGCGCCAGCACGTTGTCGGCGTACGACGTCGTCTTCAGGCCCGCCAGCGCGCCCCGCTCGTTGCGCTGCCACGGCACCACGGTGACGTCGGCCGCGGCGGGGAACGGCGCCTGCTCGTCCACGATGATCGACACCGTCGGGCCGGCGTCGCCGCGGGCCGAGCCCAGCGGCCCCGGGCCGCTTGTGAACGTGATCCGGATCCGCGCCAGCGGCCACTTCGGCGCCGCCGCCAGCACCTCCAGCACGCCCTGCGCGAGCGCGTCGTGGTCGGGCTCGGGCAGGCCGAGGCCCGCCGCCGAGGCCGCCAGCCGCCGCAGATGCCGGGTCAGCGCGAACGGCTCGCCGTGCGCGGCCTTCACCGTCTCGAAGACCCCGTCGCCCACCAGCATGCCGTGGTCGAACACCGACACCACGGCGCGCTCAGGATCGACCAGCTCCCCGTTCAGCCAGATCCTGGCCCGCCCGCCCCCGTGGGCCTGCGCCGTCACCCGAAGCCACCTCCAATAGCCGAGCCGCCTTCAGCTCGGTCTCGCACCATTCGCGGAGCGGATCGGACCCCCACGTGATGCCGGCGCCCGTGCCGAAGCGCAGCAGGCCGCCCTCCGCCCAGAAGCTCCGGATGCCCACCGCGAGAGCGCCGCGCCGGGAGTCCGCGTCCACCCAGCCGACGGCCCCACAGTACGGGCCCCGGGGGACGGGTTCGAGTTCATCCAGCAGAGTCAGCGCACTCGACTTCGGCGCGCCCGTCACCGAACCGGGAGGAAACGTCGCGGCCAGCAGCTCCGGCCAGCCCGCGCCGCCCTCCAGCCTCGCCCGCACCGTCGACACCAGGTGGACGAGGCCCGGATGCTCCTCCAGCTCGCACAGGCCCGGGACCTCGACCGACCCCGTCGCCGCCACCCGGCCCAGGTCGTTGCGGACGAGGTCGACGATCATCACGTTCTCGGCGCGGTCCTTCGGCAGCAGGTCGGCGGCGGTCCGGCCGGTGCCCTTGATCGGACGGGACTCCACCACATCCCCGTCCCGCGCCAGGTACAGCTCCGGCGAGGCCGACGCGACCTCCAGCCCCGGGATCCGCAGCGTCATCGCGTACGGCGCCGGATTCCCGCACGCGAGACGCGCCCCGAGCCCGGCGATGTCCGCCCCGGCCGGCAGCTCGGCGGACAGCACCCGGCACAGGTTCGCCTGGTAGACGACCCCGTCCGCGATCTCCGCCCTGATGCGCTCGACTCCGGCGACGTAAGCCGCCTCGTCCAGCGAGCTCTCCCACTCCCCCACGCCCGGCCAGGCCCCGCGGGGGTGAGGCGCCTCCCGGACGCGCTCGAACCGCGCGCACGTGACCTCGCCCTCGTAGGTGACCACGACCGCCCACCAGCCGCGCGAATCCAGCGCCGCCGGGTCGCTCGTCACCTCCGCGAGCCCCGTGGCCAGCCGCCCGCCGGCGTAGGCGAAGCTCACACCAGCACGCACCCGAACGAATCGGCCAGGCCCCTCAGCCCGTCCTCCGTCACCGTCAGCGCCCGCCGCGTCGAGCCCCGCTCGAACCAGCCCAGCTCGATCATCCGGTCCGTCAGCGCCGCCCCCAGCGCCCCGTTGAGATGCGAGCGCCGCTCCGTCCAGTCCAGGCAGCGCCACGCGAACCTGCGGCGCGCCCTCCGCAGCCCCGGCAGGTCCAGCCCCAGCGCACCGAGCCGGTCCTCGCCCTTCTCGGTGACCTCGTACGACTCCTCGCCGTCCCGTTCGATCATGCCGCCGTCCACCAGCGCCGCGAACAGCGCCACCCCCGCCTCACCGGCCAGATGGTCGTAGCACGTCCGCGCCTCGTGCAGCCGCCGCGCGTCCCGCGACTGCCTCAGGCTGCGCACCTCGACCTGCGGGCTGATCCGCGACAGCGCCTCGATCACCTGCGCCACGTCGGCGTTCTGCAGCCGGTAGTACCGGTGCCGGCCCTGCTTGACCACCGTGACGAACCCGCCGTCCAGCAACCGCGCCAGATGCGCGCTCGCCGTCGGCGCGCTCACCCCCGCCGCCCGCGCCAGCTCCCCCGCCGCCAGCGGACGCCCGTCCAGCAGCGCCGTCAGCATCGCCGCGCGCGCCCGGTCGGCCAGCAGCGCCGCCACCGGGGCGATGTCCGAAGTAACGACAAGTTCCGCCATACCTCGACCCTATGCGCCGCATCCTTCGCCCGGCATCGAAGCATCCCGGCGACCCGGCCCGGCTCGCCGGGAAACCCGGTTTGGGGAACCGCCCCGGACGCGCTAATGTTTTCCCCGTCGCCGCAAGGGGCCGCAGGGCACCGAGCAGCGCAGGCGGAAGTGGCTCAGGGGTAGAGCATCACCTTGCCAAGGTGAGGGTCGCGGGTTCAAATCCCGTCTTCCGCTCTGAGGGGCCTTTCAGGCTGTGACCCAGAAGGTCTCTTCTGGTGGAGTGGCCGAGAGGCGAGGCAACGGCCTGCAAAGCCGTGTACACGGGTTCAAATCCCGTCTCCACCTCGACCGCCGTGTCTCCCCCCGGAGGCCACGTGCACGGGCGATTAGCTCAGTGGGAGAGCGCTACCTTGACACGGTAGAGGTCACTGGTTCAATCCCAGTATCGCCCACGATGGAGTGGGGAGTGGTGTGCCCGCGGAGAGCGCGGGGCGTCACTCCCTCTTTCTGTTGGCCCGGGGGGCGACCCCCGGACCCCCGATGTGGGGGGCTCCGCCCCCCCTGTGGTGGCGGTCGGCGGTTACGTGCCGGGTTTCTTGTGGTCGGGGTTCCTGCTTTTGGGGCTTCGCCCCTTGCCCCCTCTGGGCTCCGGCTCCCCTGTCACAGTGCCTGCGGGGGTTCTCCGGGGAGGTCGCCGGAGCCTGGGGCCCGCAGGCCGTCCAGGATGATGTGCAGGTTGCGGTCCCACTGCGCGTCGCCCGCCCGCAGGCCGAGCGTGTGCGGGCCGGTCGCCGCCGATACCAGCAGGAACGCGACGTCGGTCCAGCCGACGTCGGCGCGGACGGCGCCCGCGTCCTGCGCGCGCTCGACCAGCTTCCGGATGCGGTCGCGCAGATCGGCGCGCGAGTGGTCGAGGACGTGGCCGAGCGCCTCGTTGATGTCGCACAACTCGTTGCGGCTGCGGACGTAGGACACGGCGAACGCGCGGAACCCCTCCCACGGGTCGGCGGCGGCCAGGCACGCGTCGGCCGTCGCGGTGATCTCGCCGATCAGCTCGTCCAGGACGGCCTTCAGCAGGTCCTCCAGCGAGCCGACGCGACGGTAGAAGGTGCCGATCCCGACGCCCGCGCGGCGCGCGACGTCGTGCGCGGTGATCTGCGATCCGGCCTCGCGGGCGGCCCCGCGTGCGGCGGCCACCAGGCGTTCCACGTTGCGGCGGGCATCGGCCCTGGGCCGGTGCCCGGTCCCGTCGTCCAGCAGCCGGTCCACCGCGGGCCAGGTCACGTCCATGTTCCCAATCTAGCACCAAGCGGACGACATCCCTCCAGTTAGTTATGCCGTCCGCCCACGTGGGGAGGAGCGATGAGTTCCGGGGCGCGCGGTGGTCTGAGGGTGTGCAGGGTCGATCGGGATGAGGAGAGCAGCGATGAGCGATGCCGGAACTCTGAGGGAGAGCGGGTACGCGCCCGTCAACGGGCTGCGCATGTACTACGAGGTGCACGGCGAGCAGGACGGCGCGCAGCGGCCGCTGCTGCTGTTGCACGGGGGCGTCCTCACCATCGACCTGTCGTTCGGCGGCGTCCTGCCGGCCCTGGCCGCCACGCGGCAGGTGATCGCCGTCGAGCTCCAGGGACACGGCCGGACGGCCGACATCGACCGCGCCACCACCCTGGAGTACTTCGCCGAGGACGTCGTCGGCCTCCTCGACCATCTCGGGATCGACGTCGCCGACATGTGGGGGTTCAGCCTCGGCGGTCTCACGGCGCTGCAGACCGTCATCCGGTATCCGCAGCGGGTGGGACGGCTCGTGCTGGCCTCGGTGCACTACCGGGCCGACGGCTACCACGACGAGATCCAGGACCCCGCCTTGCAGGCCGGCTCCACCCGCCTGCCGACACCGGCCGATTTCCAGGAAATGCAGGAGGCCTATGTCCGCGTCGCACCGGACCCCGGTCACTTCGAGGAGTTCACCGCGAAGCTCCAGGGAGTCTTCCAGGCGTGGAAGGGGTGGGAGGAGGACGACCTGCGCGCCATCAGGTCGCCGACCCTGCTGATGGTCGGCGACCACGACTTCGTCCGGCTGGAGCACGCGGTCGAGATGCACAACCTGATCGCCGGGTCCCGGATCGCCGTCCTGCCGGGCACCACCCACAACGGCCTGATGCGCCGCACCGACCTCGTCCTGCCGATGGCGCGGGAGTTCTTCGCCGCCACGGAGTGACCCGGCCGCGCGTCGGCCGGCTCCGTAGTGACCGGGCATCGAAGGGGCCGATGCGGGTAAATACATCGTGGGACGATGTATTTCGGGGCTCCGGTGAGCGCGGCTCCGACGGCGACAGGAGGTGATCGGTCTGCGTGCCCACGCGACCTCGACCGCGGTTCCGCATCGGGCGGGAACCCTCTCCGCGGATCCGTCCGCCGAGGCACTGCTGCGGGAGATGAACCGCCCCGGCGTCGGCACCGCGCGGAGGGAGGAACTGTGCGCGGCGCTCGTCCGGATGCACGCGCCGGTGGTGCACCGGATCGCGCACCGCTACGCCCACCGCGGTGAACCGGTGGAGGACCTGGTGCAGGTGGCCTATCTGGGCCTCGTCAACGCGATCAACCGGTTCGATCCGGGACGCGGCGCCCAGTTCTTCGTCTACGCCTATCCGATGATGCTCGGCGAGGTCCGGCGCTACTTCCGGGACCGGACGTGGGGCATCCGGGTGTCGCGCCGCATCCAGGAGTTGCGCCCTCAGTTGCAGCACGCCACCCAGCGGTTCGTCCAGGCGAACGGCCGCTCCCCCAGGCCCGGTGAGCTCGCCGCCCTTCTCGGGGTCACCCCGGAGGAGGTCACCGACGCCCTTCTCGCGTGGGAGTCCTACCGGCCCCTCTCCCTGGACGGCACCGGCGACGGCGACCCGGAGGCGAGCCCGCTCGTGGAGCGGCTCGGCTGCGAGGACTCCGCCCTGCAGCACGTCGTCGACGGCCAGGCGCTGCGCGGCCTGCTCGCCGAGCTGCCGGACCGGGAACGCACGATCGTGCTGCTGCGGTTCTTCGGCAACAAGACCCAGTCACAGATCGCCGAAGAGCTCGGCATCTCCCAGATGCACGTCTCGCGCCTGCTCAGCAAGACGCTGCGGCACCTGCGCGAGGAGCTCTACGGAGCGTGACGCAATGCCCGTGCTCACCCAGGGGGCCGTCGCCCCCTGGGTCAACACCCGTCAGTTCTCGCGCAGGGCGCGCAGGGACTGCTTCAGCGATCCGAGCGTCTTGAAGACCGCGGTCGGCTCGTAGCCGCAGTGCGCCATGCAGTTCGCGCAGCGCGGGTCGCGGCCCCGTCCGTAGGACTCCCAGTCGGTGTCGTCGAGCAGTTCCTGGTAGGTCTTCGCGTAGCCGTCGGACATCAGGTAGCACGGGCGCTGCCAGCCGAACAGCGAGTAGGACGGGATCGCCCACGCCGTGCAGCCGAAGTCGGCCCGGCCCTCCAGGAAGTCCAGGAAGAGCGGCGAGTGGTTCAGCCGCCACCGCTTGCGGTTCCCGTCGGCGAACGCCTTCTTGAACAGCTCGCGCGTCTCCTGGACGCCGAGGAAGTGCTCCTGGTCGGGCGCCTTGTCGTAGGCGTAGCCCGGCGAGAGCATCATCTCGTCGACCTGCAGGTCGTCGTTGAGGTAGTTCAGGACGTCGATGACGGTCTGCGGGGTGTCGGTGTTGAAGAACGTGGTGTTGGTGGTGACCCGGAAACCGCGTTCCTTGACCAGCTTGACGGCGGCGACCGCGTCGTCGAACACGCCCTCCTTGCAGACCGACTCGTCGTGCCGCTCCTGCAGGCCGTCGATGTGCACGGTGAAGGCGAAGTAGGGCGACGGCTTGAACTTGTCGAGCTTCTTGGGGATGAGCAGCGCGTTCGTGCACAGGAACACGAACTTCTTCATCTTGACCAGCTCGTCGACCAGCTCGCCGATCTGCGGGTGCATCAGCGGTTCGCCGCCCGCGATCGACACCATCGGGGCGCCGCACTCCTTGACGGCGGCGATCGCCTGCTCGACCGGCATGCGCCGCTTGAGCACGTCGGCCGGATGCTGGATCTTGCCGCAGCCCGCGCACGCGAGGTTGCAGGCGAACAGCGGTTCGAGCTCCATGATGAGCGGGAACTTGTCCTTGCCGCGCACCTTGTTGGTCATGATGTGGGACGCGACGCGGACGCTCTGGCGCACTGGCATCGGCATTATGGTCGAACCTCCTTCGGCAAGGTGAACTCGGTGGTCTCCAGCGGGACGTCCGCCGGGCCGTCGGCCAGCAGGGCGGGCGCGCCGCCGGTTGGTGGTGGCGTGGCAGATGTCGTCGGTGTGCTGCGGGCCCCGGGCGTCCGGGAACCGCGTGGTCTGGGTGAGGTAGGCGACGGGACGGTCCGTGGGCAGGGCCGCGACGTCGGCGGGCGTCTGCGCCAGCACCGTGGACCGCGGTGCCTCGCCACGGCCAGCGCGTCGAAGTCGCGCAGCCGGGCGGCGGCCTTCCGCGCCCGCGCGGGTCCGGCGCCGGTCCGGACGACCCGCACGCCGCCGTGCGCGAGCGCCCGGGCCTCGAGGCCGAGCGCCGCGCACACCGCGAGACGACCGGTCACGCCGCCCGCCCGAGGTAGCGGCCGAGGGCGCTGATCGGGAACACCAGCCGGTACAGGTGGTAGTTGATGTAGAAGTCGCCGGGGAAGCCGGTGCCGGTGAAGTGGTCCTCGTCCCAGGTGCCGTCCGGGCGCTGGTTCTCGACGAGCCAGCGGACGCCGGCCTCCACCGCCGGCGAGCGCTCCCCGGCGGCGAGCAGCGCCAGCAGCGCCCAGGCGGTCTGCGACGGGGTGGACGTGCCGCGCCCGATCCAGGACGGGTCGTCGTAGGAGCGCAGGTCCTCGCCCCAGCCGCCGTCGGGGTTCTGGTGGTGCTCCAGCCACGCCACGGCCCGGCGGATCGGGGGCTTCTCCGGGCGGACGCCCGCGGCGATGAGCGCGGGCACCACGCTTCCCGTGCCGTAGACGTGGTTGGCACCCCAGCGGCCGAACCACGACCCGTCCGCCTCCTGCGCCTTCAGCAGCCACACGACCGCGCGCTTGGTGACGGGCGCCTCCGCCTGGCCCTCCTTGGCGAGGGCCTCGACCACGTGCGCGGTGACGTCCGCCGACGGCGGGTCGATGACGGCGCCGAAGTCGCAGAACGGCAGCTTGGTGCAGAGCTCCCGGGTGTTGTCGGCGTCGAAGGCGGCGAACCCGCCGTCCTTCGAGACCATCCCCGCCATCCAGCGGACGGCCCGGTCGATCGGGCCGCGGGCCTCCGGCAGCCCGGAGCGGCGCAGCGCGAGGATCGCCTCGGCGGTGTCGTCGGTGTCGGGGTACAGGTCGTTGTCGAACTCGAACGCCCATCCGCCCGGCGGCAGGTCCGGGCGGCGCACCGACCAGTCCCCCGGCCCGCGGACCTCCTCGTCCACGACCCAGCGGGCGGCGCGCAGCAGCGCCGGGTCGCCGGCGGGCGCGCCCGCGTCCGAGAGGGCGTTCATCGCGAGCACGGTGTCCCAGACGGGCGACTGGCACGCCTCCAGCCGGCGGCCCTTCTCGTCGTTGATCGTGAACCGGTCGAGCCCGGCGAGGCCGCGCTTCATCACCGGATGGTCCAGGTCGTAGCCGAGGAGGCTCAGCGCCATCAGCGAGTACACCCAGGGCGGCTGGATGCCGCCCCAGCAGCCGTCCGCCTCCTGCCGTGCCACGATCCACTCGGCCGCGCGGCGCAGGGCGGCGGTCCGCAGCGGCCGCACCGGGCGCTTCTCGTAGACGTGCAGGAAGCGGTCGAGGGTGTCGAACGCCCTGCCCCACCCGGTTGTTTCGCGGTCGGGGAGCCGGCCCGCGCGCAGCTCCGGCAGGTCGAACGGCAGCGACCGGACGGGGCGCAGCGACCCGAGGACGGTCAGCGGCACGATCGTCTGCCGCGCCCAGCAGGCCCAGTCGTAGACGTTCAGCGGGAACCGGCTCGGCAGGAACATCAGCTCGGGCGGCATCACGGGCAGGTCGTCCCAGGACCACTGGCCGAACAGCGCGAGCCAGATGCGGGTGAACACGCGGCTGCCCTCGATGCCGCCGGCGTCCCGCGCGTAGGCGGCGGCCTTGCGCATGTGCTCGGCCTCCGGCGGGTCCCCGGCCAGCCGCAGCGCGACGTACGCCTCGATCGTGGTGGACGGGTCCGGCGGGCCCCCGTGGAAGTTCGCCCACGTTCCGTCGTCGCGCTGCTGCGAGCGGATCCAGCGGGCCGCTTCGGCGGTCTCGTCGCCGGTGCGGATGCCGAGGAACTGGCGCAGCAGCAGGTCCTCGGCGTCCATGGTGACGTTGGTCTCCAGCTCGGCCTTCCACCAGCCCTCGGCCGACTGCAGTCCGAGCAGGTGGCCGCGGGCGGCGTCGACCGCGGCCGCGGCCGCTTCGGTGAGTCCGGGGGCTTCCGTCGTGGTCATTCGGCATCCTGCTTTCTGGCGGGTCTCCGTTTTCTCGGTGGGGGTGCGCCGTTCAGTGGTCCCGGGAGGTGACGAACAGCGCGATGTCGCGGAACTCGGCGCGGACCGCGTCGTCCATCTCCACGTCGCCGACGTACTTGCCGGCCAGCGCGACGCGGCGGTCCGCCTCGGCCTCGGCCCAGGCGCGCCCGCCCGCGGCCTCGACCAGCCCCGCCATCTCCCGCAGGTCGGCCTCGGTGGGGTCCGCGGGCGAGGCGTACAGCTCGGCCAGCCGCGCGGACCCGGCGGTCCCGGCGGTCAGCGCGGCCACGACCGGCAGGGACTTCTTGCGGGCCCGCAGGTCCGACAGGACCGGTTTGCCGGTCGTCTCCGGGCTCCCCCAGATGCCGAGCAGGTCGTCCACCAGCTGGAACGCCAGGCCCATCTCCGTCCCGTACCCGGTGAGGGCGGTGACCAGCTCCGCGGGCGCCTCGCCGAGCATCGCGCCGATGGAGCAGGCGCAGGCCAGCAGCGCGCCGGTCTTGTCGGACGCCATCGTCAGGCATTCGTCGAGCGTGACGTCGGCGCGCGTCTCGAACCCCATGTCGAGGGCCTGGCCGGAGATGAGCCGCTGGGTGGCGGCGGTCAGCGCCTCCGCGGCCCAGTGCGCGCCGCGGGTGTGCTGCTCCAGCAGCAGCTCCTCCGACAGGGCGAGCAGCGCGTCGCCGGCCAGGATCGCGGCCGGCGCGCCGAACACGGTCCACGCGGCGGGGCGGTGCCGGCGGGTCCGGTCGCCGTCCATGATGTCGTCGTGCAGCAGCGAGAACGCGTGCACGAACTCCACCGCGACCGCGCCGGGCAGCGCGTTCTCCCGCGGCGCTCCCGCGGCCCGCGCCGACAGCAGCGCCAGCGCGGGGCGCAGCGCCTTGCCGCCCGCCGCGGCGGGCCGGCCCTCGGCGTCGGTCCAGCCGAGGTGGTAGGCGATGACGCGGCGGTTCGCCGGATCGAGGCGCTCCACGCAGGCGCGCATCGCCTCCTCGACGAGGGCGCGCCCGTCGGTGATCGAGGCCGGGACGGCGGTCATCGGCCGCTCACCCCGTCCAGGTGCCGCCGGACCAGCCGGGCGGCGGTCAGTCCACTGCGCACTGCCCCCTCCATGGTGTCGGGCCAGCCCGTGTCGGTCCACGCGCCGGCGAGGAAGACGCCCGGCAGCCGGGTCGCGGACGCGGGACGCAGCGCGCCGCTGCCGGGGCTCTGGCGGAACGTCGCATGCCGTTCCCTGGTGACGAAGAAGTCGGTGACGCGGGCCCGCCGGGCGGCGGGGAACAGCCGCTCCAGCTCGGGCAGGAAGGCGGCGCGGACGTCGGCGGCGGGCGTGTCGATCCAGCCGTCGGCGGCCGACACCGACACCGCGAGGTACTGGCCGCGGCCGAGGCCGCTGATCCCGGTGCGGTCGAACACCCACTGCACCGGCGAGCCGATCGCGGCGGCGAACGGCAGGTCCATGACCGGCCGGTCGTAGACGACGTGCACGTTGACGATCGGGCTGGAGCCGAGGCCCGCCCAGCGGTCCCGGTCCGGGCACGCCTGCGCCGGGACGAGCGGGGCCGCGGCGCGGTGCGGCACCGCGACGACGACGGCGTCCGCGGCGACCGGTTCGCCGTCCACCACGAGCTTCGGCCCGGCCTCGACCGCCGAGACCTTGGCCTTCAGATGCACCCGGCCGCCCAGCCGCTCGATCCGGTTCGCCGCGATCGTGCCGTGCAGCTCGCCGAGCGGGACGGTCGGGACGCCGATGTCGGCGGCGTCGGCGCGGCCGAGCAGCCCCTCCTTGCACACCATCGCCGCCGGGCCCATCGCGGCGTCGTCCACGCCGATGTTGAGCGCCGAGATCAGGAACAGCTCCCACAGCGCGGTGCGGGCCCGGTCCCGCTGGCCGTGGGCGGCCAGCCAGCCGCCCATGCCGACGCCGTCGAGCGCCGGGTCCTGCGGGTCGAGGCCCTGCAGGGCCAGGGACGCGCGCACGGCGCGCAGCCGGTCGCCGGGCGAGAGCAGCCGGTACCGGGCCAGCGCGGGCAGCAGGTGCAGCGGCCCGGGCGCGTTGGCGCGGCGCAGCCTCCCGGACGTCCCGTCCGGGGTGAGGACGCGGATGTCGAGGCGGTCCTGGACGCGGACGCGGTCCTGGGCGCCGAGCCGGTCCAGCAGCCCGCGGTAGGCGGTGCAGCACTTCAGGAAGATGTGCTGGCCGTTGTCGACGGTCAGGCCGTCCCGGTCGAACGAATGGGTCGCGCCCCCGAGCCGGGGACGCGCTTCGTACAGGGTGGTCCGCACGCCCGATTCCTGGAGCGCGAGCGCGGTGCTGATGCCGGCCAGCCCGCCGCCGACGACGGCGACGTTCCCGCGCGGGCTCACCGCCGGATCCCGGTCAGCGCCGCGGCGGCGACGGCGGCCTTCTCCCGCCCCGGCAGCGACATGCGGGTCTCCAGTGCGGCGGCCGGGTCGGCGGTGATGCGCCGCAGCAGCCGCCGGTAGATGCCGGCCATGGTCCCCGTGCAGGCGGCGCTGCGTCGGTCGAGCATCGGCAGCAGCCGCAGCCCCGTTCCGTACCACTCCCCCGCGCGGGCCGCCTGGAACCGGACCAGCGCCGCCAGTTGCTCCGGTGTGTCGGTGAACCGGCCGGAGGCGTCCTGGTCCAGCGTGCAGCCGAACCTGGCGAGGTCCTTGGCGGGCAGGTAGATCCGGCCGCCGAGCCGGTCCTCGCGCACGTCCCGCAGGATGTTGGTCAGCTGCAGCGCGACGCCCAGCGCGTCCGCGCGCGCCCTCGCCGCCCGCAGGTCGCCGCGGGTGCCGAACACGCCGAGCGACAGCCGGCCGACCGAACCGGCGACGCACCGGCAGTACCAGAGCAGGTCGTCGAAGGTGTCGTAGGCCGCGCCGCGGACGTCGGCCTCGCAGCCGTCGATCAGCTCGCCGAACGCCTCCAGCGGTACCGGCATGCGGCGCGCCGCGTCCGACAGGGCGGCCAGCACCGGGTCGTCCTGGTGGGCGTCCAGGTCGGCGAGCCGGTCGCGCTCGGCCGCCAGCGCGGCGAGCCTCGCATCGGGCGGCGCGTCGTTGTCGTCGCCGATGTCGTCGATCCGCCGGGCGAAGGCGTAGACGGCGCTCAGCGCGCGGCGCTTCGGCGGGGGCAGGAGGCGGATCCCGTACGAGAAGTTGCGTGCCTGCGACCGGACGACCTGTTCACAGTGCCGGTAGGCGCCGGCTGCGTCCATCCCATCTCCTTCCCATCATCCGCGACCACTCGGCGAGCAGCCGCGTCTTCCCCGGGCGTGGCGGACCCTCCAGGACGTCGTAGGAGCGGCGGTCCAGGGCGGCCAGGGCGGCGAAGCCGCCCGCCGCGTACCCGGCCACCGCGAGGCGCGCGAACCCCGGAAGGCTCCGGACGAGAGGCGCGCCCTCCGCGAGCAGCCGTTCTGCCCTTCCCGCCTGGAGTGCGATGACACCGCGCAGGCGCGTCGGCGTCGCCGCGGCCCGGAAGTCCTCCTCGGTGCAGCCGAACCGGCGCAGGTCGTCCGCCGGCAGGTAGACCCGGCCGTCGCGGTGGTCCTCGCCGACGTCCTGGCAGTGCTCGATGATCTGCAGCGCGGAGCAGATCCGGTCGGAGAGCCGCAGCCGCGTAGGGGTGGCCGCGCCGAACACGTGCAGGACGATGTGGCCGACGGGATCGGCCGACAGCGTGCAGTAGTCCATCAGCTCGTCGAACGACCCGTAGCGGGTGACGACCTGGTCCCGGCGGTTCGCCTGCACCAGCCGCCGGAACGGCTCCGCGGGGATCCGGCACCCGTGGACCGTGCGGGCCAGCGCGCGCATGACGGGGATCTCGGGGACGGCGCCCGCGTAGATCCGGTCGAGGTCGCGGTCCACGAGGTCGAGCAGGCCCGTGCGCTCATCCGGCGGCGCCTCGTCGCCGATGTCGTCGACGAGCCGGGCGTAGCCGTAGACGTCGAGCAGGTGCGCCCTGTACCGGGCGGGTAGGATCCGGGCGGCCACCGGGAAGTTCTCCCGGGCCTGCAGGCGGTTCCTGATCTGGCGTTCGTAGGTCTCGTTCCATAAGCGCTCGCTGATGGACATCGTTTCCTTCGGGGGCGGCGCGCGGGGCGGGGCGGCGCTCTGCCGGTCGCAGTGATCCCCATAACCCCGTTGATCGCTGGGTAAACGCGAAACCGATCATATATATGTGTATAGGCCAAGTTTTTGGGTTACTAGACGTTGGTGACCCCAGAAACCGCCCCCTCCGCGCTCCCCTGCGGGCTCCAGGGCCGCCGCCCCCCGCTCGCGCGCGAACTCGCGTTCGGGCTCTCGCTCTTCGCCCTCTACGCCGTCGCCGCCGCCTTCCCCGTCGGCGACCGGCACGCCGTGGCCGCCGACCACGGCCGGCAGATCCACGACCTCGAGCGGACGCTGCACATCGCCGCCGAGCGGCCGCTCAACGACTGGCTCGCCTCGCACCGGACCATCGCCGTCCTCGCGAACTACGAGTACGCCACCGTCTACCTCGTCAGCACGCTGTGGCTGCTGGCCTGGCTGTACCACAGGCGCCCCGACCGCTACCGGGCCGCCCGCACCTCCTTCGCGCTGATCAACGTGATCGGCGCGATCTGCTTCGCGTTATGGCCGGTGGTCCCACCGCGTCTGGTACCCGACCTCGGATACGTCGACACCGTCATGGCCCACGGCACCTGGGGGTCGTGGGGCAGCCCGGTCGTCGACCACGCCGACCGGCTGGCGGCCATGCCGTCGCTGCACGTCGCCTGGGCGCTGTGGGTCAGCGTCGAGCTCGCCCGGCTGCCGGTGCGCCGCTGGCTGCAGGCGGCGAGCCTGCTGCACGTCTTCGTGACCATCTACGTCATCATGGCGACCGCCAACCACTACGTGCTGGACGCGGCGGGAGCGGTCGTCGTGGTCTGGGTCGCCTCCCTCCTGACCGACCGCGACTCCGGCCGGCCGCGCGCCCCGATCGTCCCGCCCGAGGACGCGTTCTTCCTGGCCGTCGAGTCCGAGCGGGCGCCGCAGCACGTCGGCGGGCTGATCTTCCTGGACGCGTCGGACGGGACGCCGAGCCGGGAGGACCTGATCGCGACGCTGCGGAGCCGGCAGGACGAGCTGCCCCGGCTGCGCCAGCGGCTGTCCCCGCCGTCGAGGCTGCGGCGGCGCCGCTGGGTCGCGCAGCCGGTGGTCGACTGGGACTGGCACGTCCACGAGGCGACCCTGCCGGAACCCGGCGACGCCGCCCTCAACGCGCTGGTCGGCGCACTGCAGAGCGAGCCGCTGCCGCGCGACCGGCCGATGTGGCGGATGATCGCGGTGCGCGGCTACGCCCCCGACCGGACCGCGGTGATCTTCCTGATGCACCATGTCGTCGCCGACGGCATGGGAGTGATCACGCACGTGCTGCGGCTGCTGACGCCGCCGGACGCGCTGCCGGCCGCGGGCGCCGGGCCGTCGGCGACGCGCCGCGCCCTCGGCACCGTCGCCGGGATCGCGCAGCTGGCGACCGAGTCCCGGCAGCGGACCCGGCTGCCCGCGACCGGCACCGGGGAGCGGGTCTTCGGCACCTTCCGGCTGCCGATGCCGGCCGTCCGCGACCTCGCCCGCGGACACGGCGTCCGGGTGACGGACGTGGTGTTGTGCGCGCTGGCCGGCGGGCTGCGCCGGGTCGGCCCGCTGGCCGCCGACCCGGAGGGCGGCCGGACCCTGCGGGTCGCGGTGCCGCTGATGACGGGCGGGCCCGAGGTGCCGCCCGA
The DNA here is from genome assembly GCF_039529375.1 of Actinomadura napierensis. Taxonomy (NCBI): domain Bacteria; kingdom Bacillati; phylum Actinomycetota; class Actinomycetes; order Streptosporangiales; family Thermomonosporaceae; genus Actinomadura; species Actinomadura napierensis. The sequence goes on along the minus strand of NZ_BAAAMR010000029.1, from coordinate 63,849 downwards.
GGGCAACCACACCTCGGCGGTCATGGTGGACCTGCCGTGCGGGCCGATGCCGGAGGTCGAGCGGCTGCGCACGCTGGCCGCCGCCACCCGCCGGCTGCGGTCCGGCACCCGCGCGCTGGCCTCGGCTTTCGTGATGCAGCGCGCGGCGCGGGCACTGCCGCCGGTACTGCACGGGGCGTTCGCGCGGGCGGTGTACGGCGACCGGACGTTCCAGGCGATCGCCACGAACCTCCCGGGGTCCAACACGCCGGCGCTGCTGGCCGGGGCGCCGATGGCCCTGGCGCACCCGATCGTCCCGACCGGGCCCGGCGCGCCGCTCGCGGTGGGCGCCCTCGGCTGGACCGGGATGCTGAACCTCGGGATCAGCGCGGAGGCGACCCTGGTGGACGACATCGACGCGCTCTGCCGGGCCATGCGGGACGTCATCGAGGAGCTCGGCACCGCCGACGTCCCCGAACCGCCGGGGGCGGCCGGCCTGGACCAGGCGCGCCGGGGGCCCGGGCCGTCCGTGCGCGGTTGAGAAGGGTTTTGCGGCCGGGATGCCCGCGGCTTCCCGGCCTTTTGCCCTGAATGGATACATATGAGGGATGGCCGAGATCGACCTGTCGGCGGTCTTCGACGCAATTCCGGTCGGCTGCGCGGTGCTCACGCCCGATCTGCGGTACGCGATGGTCAACCGCACCTACGAGCAGCTCTCGGGACATCCCCGCGAGCGGCTGATGGGCCGGCACTTCTACGAGATGTTCCCCGGCGGCCCGGCCGGACGGGGCGTGACCGAGGTGCGGGCGTCCCTGGAGCGGGTGGCGAGGGAGCGCGAGACCGACATCATGCCGCTGCAGCGGTACGACATCGAACCCGCCGACCGGCCCGGGGTGTACGAGGAGCGGTACTGGAGCATCCGCAACGCCCCCCTGCTCGGCCCGGACGGCACGGTCATCGCCGTCATCCACCGCGTGGAGGAGGTGACCTCCTACATCCTGCAGCTGCGCGCCGAACAGCCGCCTGAGGCCCGGGTGGAGGCGGTGCAGGCGGAGCTGTTCGCCCGGACGCGCGAGCTACAGGAGGTCAACCAGCGGCTGCACCGGGCGCGGGAGGAGGAGCACCGGGCCACCGCGGCGATGCGCGACGCCCTCCGGCGGCAGCAGCAGGCGGTCGCGGACACCTCGCACGACCTGCGCGGCCCGCTCGCCGGGCTGCAGACCCGCCTGGAGCTCGCGCTCGCCGACCCGGAGGCCGACTCCCGCGCGATCCTGCACGCGGCGCTGGACGACGCCGGTCGGCTGGGCAGGATCGTCTCGGACCTGCTGGAGCTCGCCCGGCTGGAGGCGGGCGTGCCCATCAGCGCCGAGACCGTGGACCTGACCCGGCTCGTGGAGGACGAGCTGGCCGGCCGCGATCCCGACGCCGGCGTGACGACGCGGCTGAAGCGCGGGCTGACGGTCGAGGGCTCGGCCGTCCGGCTGGCGCGGCTGCTGCACAACCTGGTGTCCAACGCCGAGCGGCACGCGGAGAGCCGGGTGGAGGTGCTGCTCGACCGCAGCGGCGACCACGCGGTCCTCGAGGTCGTCGACGACGGGCCGGGCATCCCGGCCGGCGAGCGGGAGGCGGTCTTCCGCCGGTTCTACCGCCGTCCGGACGCGCGCAGCAGCGAGCCGGAGGGCACCGGCCTGGGGCTGGCGATCGCCCGCCAGATCGCCGACGCCCACCGGGGGACCCTGCACGTCGCGGACCGGCCGTCCGGCACCTGCATGGTCCTGCGCCTCCCGCTGCGCGACGGGTAGGGCCGGGCCGGCGACGCGGCAGGCCGGGCGCGTTACGGACGCGTCTGTGCGGGCAGTGCTGCCTGTGCTGACCGAGCCGGTTGGAGGGCCGCGATGAAGTACGGGATCGACAGGGACAGCGTCGTCGTGATCACCGGTGCCAGCGGGGGCATCGGCCGGGCGACGGCACGGGCGTTCGGTGCGCGCGGCGCCCGGATCGCCCTGCTGGCCCGCGGCGAGGAGGGGCTGGACGGCGCTGCCGCCGACGTCGAGAAGGCCGGCGGGCGCGCGCTGCCGATCAGCGTCGACGTCGCCGACAACGACCGGGTCGAGGAGGCCGCGCAGCGCGTGGAGGCGGAGCTCGGCTCCATCGACGTGTGGGTGAACGTGGCGTTCTCCTCGGTGTTCGCGCCGTTCTGGGAGATCGAGCCGGACGAGTTCAAGCGCATCACCGAGGTCACCTACCTCGGCTACGTCAACGGGACCCGGGCGGCGCTGAAGCGGATGATGCCGCGCGAGCGCGGCGTCATCGTCCAGTGCGGATCGGCGCTGGCCTACCGGGGGATCCCGCTGCAGAGCGGGTACTGCGGCGCCAAGCACGCCGTCCAGGGCCTGCACGACTCGCTGCGGGCCGAGCTCCTGCACGAGCACCCGAACGTCAAGGTGACGATGGTGGAGATGCCGGGCGTCAACACCCCGCAGTTCAGCTGGGTGCTGTCGCGGCTGCCGCGCCGCGCGCAGCCGGTCCCGCCGATCTACCAGCCGGAGGTCGCGGCGGACGCGCTGCTGTACGCGGCGGAGCATCCGCGGCGCCGGGAGTACTGGGTCGGCGGGAGCACGGTCGGCACGCTGATCGCGAACAAGTTCGCCGCGGGCCTGCTCGACCGCTACCTGGCCAGGACGGCGTTCTCGTCGCAGCAGACCGAGCAGAGGACCCCGCCGGACCAGGCGGCGAACCTGTGGAAGCCGGCGGACGACGCCGGCGGCCACGACTACGGCGCGCACGGCAGGTTCGACGAGGAGGCCCATCCGCGCAGCCCGCAGCTGTGGGCGGCGAAGCACAAGTACCTGGTCGGCGCGGCGACGGCGGGAGCGGCCGCCACGGGCGCCGCGGTGGGCGCCGCGAAGCTGCTGCGCCGATGATCCCCTAGGGTGCCCGAGGGGAACGATCGGAGGTAGAGCACATGGGGGCCGCTGGTGGCGTCCCGCGCAGCGGAGCGAGCTTCGGTGTCGCCGAGCACGACGGGTGGACGGTGGTGTCGGTGGCGGGCGAGCTCGATCTCGCCACGGCCGGGACGCTGGACGAGCATCTGTCGGCGGCGATCGGCGCGGACGGCGCGGACGGCCCGCCCCGGGTGGTGGTCGACGTGACCGGCATGACGTTCTGCGACTCGTCGGGGCTGAACGTGCTGATCCGGGCGAGCAAGCGGATCGCGGCGATGCGCGGGCGGTTCGTCCTGGTGCGCCCGACGGAACGGGTCCGCAACGTGCTGCGGGTCACCGGGCTGGAACGCGTCTTCGACATCCGCGACGAGCTGCCCGCGGCCGGGCGGGGGTGGCTGACCGCGCCCGGCCGCGGCCCGGTCATGCCGGGCGCGGCCGACCGATGCGCGCGGTCGGCCGTTGGGCGCGGTCAGCCGATGCGCAGGGGCAGGGTGCGGGGTCCGCGGACCTGCCCGGCGGCCCACGTCACCGCCGCGGGGTCGTCGAGGGTGAAGCGCGGGAAGCGTTCGAGCCAGACCTCCAGGGCGACGCGCAGCTCCATCCGGGCCAGGTGCGAGCCGACGCAGCGGTGGATGCCGAGCCCGAACGCGGCGTGCCGGTTGACCTCGCGGTCGATGACGACCTCGCCGGCGCGGTCGAACTGCTCGGGGTCCCGGTTGGCGGCGGGGAACGACAGCAGCACCCAGTCCTCGGCCTTCATGTCGGCGCCGCGCCATTGCATGTCCTGCTTCACCAGCCGCGCCATCGTCACCGGCGCGTAGGCGCGCAGGAACTCCTCCATCGCGGTCGGCAGCAGCCCCGGCTCGGCGACCAGCCGCTCCCGGTCGGCGGGCGTCCTGGCCAGGTGCCACAGCGACGCGCCGATCGCGCTCCACGTCGTGTCGATCCCGGCGATCAGCAGCAGCGCCATCGTCCCGGACACGTGGGACGGTTCGAGCTTGCGCCCGTACAGTTCGGCGTTGATCAGGTAGGTCGTGAGGTCGTCTCGCGGGTGGTCGATGTGGTCGCGGATCTGCGCGAGCAGGTAGTCGAACAGCTTCTCCATCCGCGCGATGCGCTCGTCCGGGGGACGGTTGACGCCCTCCAGCGCGTTCTCGACGAACTCGCGGAACATCGGGGCGTCCTCGGCCGGGAAGCCGAGCATGTCGGCGATGACCCGCGTCGGGATGTGCTGGGCGTAGTCGCGGGCGGCGTCGACGACGTCGCCCTCGAAGCCGTCGATGAGCGAGTGGCAGAACGCGCGGGTCGCCGGTTCGAGCCGGGAGACGGCCGTCCTGGTGAACGCCGGCAGCAGCAGCTTGCGCGCGTCGTGGTGGAACGGCGGGTCGGAGGAGATCGGCGGGACCCCGCCGACCGGCGCGATCTCGAGCGGCGGCCGGAAGTTGCTCATGACGATGGCCCGGGACGAGAAGCGCTCGGTGTCGTAGGCGACGGCGCTGACGTCCTCGTAGCGGGTCGGCAGCCAGCCGCCGCCGAACCGGCCGGTGTGCGCGATGGGGCAGCGCCGCCGCAGGTCGTCCTGGATCGGGTAGGGGTCGGCGGCCCATTCGGGTTCCATGTGGGAGAAGTCGGTGGCCCAGTCCGACACCGGGCCGGTCACGACCTCGTTGCGCGTGCCGAGCGGCCGGCTCTCGCGCATCTCCTCGAAGCCCTGGGCGAACCGGTCGTCCGCGGTCGTCTCGCCGTCGGCGGTCATGTCGTCGCCGGTGGTCATCTCGTCGCCGGTGGTCATGTCTGCGCCTCCTTCAGGACGGTGATCGCGCGCTCGGGGCAGTTGGCCGCCGCCCGCCGCGCGTCCTGCTCCCCGTCCGCGGGGACGGTCCCGTCGCCGAGGACGGTGCCGTAGCCCTCGTCGTCCTCGCCGAACAGGTCGGGGGCCAGGTCATAGCAGCGGCCGTGCCCCTGGCAGAGCCCGGCGTCGATCCGTACCTTCATCGCGTTCCTCCTGTCCGCGCCGCCGGGCCGGCCTGGCCCGCGGCGGCGCCCGCCGGTGCGAAGGCCGCCACGACGCGGGTCAGCAGCGCCGACCACTCCTCGTCGCCGACACCGTGCATCTCCGGGGGGACCAGCACGCTGCCCATCGCCAGCAGCAGGCAGAAATGGGCGATCGCGTTCGGCGAGAGCGCGCCGTCCATCTCCCCGCCGGCCTGCGCGGCGCGCACCAGTTCTTCGAGCACCCCGGCGCGTTCGCCCATGTAGTCGTGCATCGGCCGGGCCACCTCCGCGTCCCGGCGGGCCGCGACCAGCGCCTCGACCACCAGGTGGCCGCGCGCGTCCCGGCGGCGCGGCAGCCACCGGCCGATGATCAGCAGCGACTCGGTGATCGAGCGCTCCGGGTCGGCGGCGACCAGCTCGGCCAGCAGCCGCCGGCCGTGCGCGCGCAGCGCCGCCACCATCAGCTCGCCCTTCGAGCCGAAGTGCGCGTAGAGGGCGCCGTTGCTGACGCCCGCCGCGGCCGCGATGTCGGCGACGCGCGTCCCGTCGTACCCGCGCTCGGCGAACACGTCGGCGGCGGCGCGCAGCAGCCGCTCCCGCGTCTCGGCCGCCGTGACACCCGCGATCCGGCCCATGACCGAATTAAACGACCGTTCATTCAGTACCGTCAAGGGTAGATTCTCGAATCGAGTTCTAGTATCAAGATCTAGAAAGCTGTTCGAACTCGTCGGTCGGGAGGCCCCGCATGGGCGTTGCCGGCGCACCCGCGTGACGGGGGCGACGCCCGCCGTCGCGCGCCCGGGCCCCGCCTCCGGGCGGCCCGGCAACCCCTGGTGGACCCTGTCCGCGGTGAGCCTGGCGAGCGTGCTGACCGGCCTCGGCGGCAACACCCTCAACGTCGCGCTGCCCTCGGTCGTGCGGCACTTCCGCGCCGGCCCGCTGGCCGCCAACTGGATGCTGCTGGCGTTCATGCTCGCCAACACGGTCCTGGTCGTGGTGTTCGGCCGCTTCGCCGACATGTTCGGGCGCCGCGCGATGTACCTGTCCGGCCTCGGCGCCTACACCCTCGCGAGCCTGCTGCTCGGCTTCGCCCCGACCGCCTGGACGGTCGTGGGCCTGCGCGTCCTGCAGGCCGCGGGCGGCGCGATGCTGCTGGCCAACAGCGCGGCCATCGTCACCGACGCCTTCCCGCGCGAGCGGCTCGGCAGCGCCATGGGCGTCTACACCGCCTCCTTCTCCATCGCGCAACTGGCCGGGCCCACCCTCGGCGGCTACCTCACCGACGCCTTCGGCTGGCGCTGGGTGTTCTGGTACAACGTGCCGTTCGGCGCGCTGTGCCTGCTGTGGGGGGCGGTCGCGCTGCGGCCGGCGGAGGCGCCCTCGCGCGAGCGCGGCATCGACGTTCCCGGCAACGTGCTCGTCCTCGCCGGGCTCGGCGGCCTGCTGTTCGGGCTGTCCCAGGTGAACGAGCGGGGCTGGACGAGCCCGGTCGTGCTGGGCGGCGTCGCCGTGTTCCTGGTACTGCTCCCGGTGTTCCTCGCCGCCGAGCGCCGCGCGGCCCGCCCCGTCGTCGACATCGGGCTGTTCCGGGACGTGCCGTTCGCGCTCGGGCTGCTCGCCACCTTCCTCAACGCGACCGCGCGGATGGGCGCCGTGGTCCTGCTGGCGCTGTTCTTCCAGTCCGTGCAGGGCGACGACCCCGTCACGGCCGGGCTCAAGGTGCTGCCGATGTCGGCGGTCGCGGTCCTGGCGTCCACCGGCGCGGGGCTGCTGGAGAACCGCGTCGGCGCCCGGACCATGACGGTGCTCGCCACCGCGCTCACCACGCTCGGGCTACTCGAACTGCTGGCGGTGATCGGGCGGGACGTGGCGTACGGGCCGGTCGCGGCGGGCCTGATGCTGCTGGGCGCCGGATCGGGCATGTTCCTGCCGTCCAACGCGACGGCCCTGCTGCGCGGCCTGCCGTCGCACCGGCTCGGCATCGTCAACGCGATGCGGCTGATGGCGCAGAACACCGGGATCGTGGTCAGCACCGCCCTGGCCTTCTCGCTCATCGCGGGCCCGGTGCCGGCGGCGCTGCGCGCGCACGTCTTCGCCGGGGACCTGTCGCGGGTCTCGGTCCAGGGCGTCCAGCAGCTCGTCATCGGCTACCGGTACGCGCTGGCCTGCATGGCGGCGCTGTCGGCGCTCGCCGTGCTCGCCTGCCTCGGCACCCGCCGCGCGGAGCGCTCCCGTTAGGCAGTGGCCTCCACCTCGGCGCGGGTCAGCAGGGGGTCGGGGGCGGCGGGCGCGGTCGTGGCGACGAGCGGGACGGAGACGCCGCCCGCGACGCGGGCCCGCGCCTGCCGGAACTCCGGCAGCGGGCCGGTCGCGTCGTACAGCCCGTTGAGCGTGATCCAGAGGGCGCTGCGGCGCATGCGCAGCACCAGCGGGTTGGGCCGCTGGTAGAGGGCCAGTTTCTGCGCCCATTCGGGGAGCATGTCGCGGGCCGCCCAGTCCATGAAGGGGCTGCCGGGCTCCCACGGCTTGGTGCCGTTGCCGCGCAGGTTCGGTCCGGTCCCGAACGCCTTGATCGGCGTGATGGCCAAGCGCGGCAGGTAGGACTCCAGGCACTCGGCGACCTCCGCCTTCGTGGCGGGCAGGTCGGTGCCGCCGAGCGCCTCCCCCACCCGCACGAACTCGCCGTAGTAGCGGTCGAGGTCGGCGCCGCGCAGCGGCTTGCGGTGGTAGCGCTCGTGGGCCGTCGCGAGCCCCCACACGACGGTGGCGTAGTTCCAGCGCAGCCATTCCGGGTCGTCGGCGTCGTAGGGCAGGCCGTCCGGACGGGTGCCCTTCACGGTGTGGTGCATGGCGCGGACGGTCCGCGCGAGCCGCTCGGCGGTCTCGGTGGAGCCGTAGGCGGTGCCGATGAAGAACGACAGCGAGTGGCCGAGCCGGACGGCGGCGCCCTCGGGGTCGATGCCGCCGGTCGGGACGCCGTCCACCCGCTCGGGGATGCGGGAGTGGTCGTAGGCCATCCAGCTGATGCTGGGGTCGAGGCCCTCGATGTAGGCGGCGCCGACCAGGCCGAGGACCAGGGTCGGCAGGTGCGAGTGGACGTACCAGACCGCGCTGTCCGGGCCGAACCAGCCCGGGTCGCCCTCTGGCCCGGCGAACTCCAGGCCCCGGAAGAACCGGGACCGGATCTCGGCGTCGAAGGCCCGCTCGAACCGTGCCGCGAGGAGGTTGCTTCTCGGTGCCATCCCGGCGCTCCCGTCAAAGTCTGGCTACGACCGTGTCCAGACCTCAGCGTAAGCGTCTGGGTACATGCGTGTCCAGACTTGGTATCGTGACGGCCATGGCGAACGCCCGGACGGCCGCGAACACCCGGTGGGCGGGCATCCCCGCCGCCCGGCGCCGCGACGAGCGGCGCGACATGCTCGTCCGGGCCGCCTACCGGCTCTTCACCGCCGGCGGCGAGGCGGCCCTGGCCGTCCGCGCGGTGTGCCGCGAGGCCGAGCTGCACACGCGCTACTTCTACGAGAACTTCGCCGACACCGCCGAGCTGCTCGCGGCCGTGTACGACCAGCAGGCCACGGCGCTCGGCGACGTCCTGGCCCGCGCGGTGGAGGACGCCGGCCCCCGCCCCGACGCGCGCACCCGCGCCGGCATCCGCGCCGTCCTGCGGTTCATCAGCGAGGATCCCGGCCGCGGGCGGGTCCTGTTCGCCGAGGCGCGCGGCAACGAGATCCTCGCCGCCCGCCGCCGCGCGGCGCAGACCGCGCTGCTGGAGGGCGTCCTCGCGATGACCAGCGACCAGGACCCGCCGCTCCCCGTCGTCATCGCCGCGACCATGTTCACCGGCGCCATGACCGAACTCGCCCAGCAGTGGGCCGACGGCCGCCTCGGCGACGACCTCGACGCCGTCGTCGACACCGCCGGCACCCTCTCCCTCGCCATGCGCTGTTAGCCCCCGGTCGCGGGCATGGTCACCGGGCTTCTCAGGCCCCTGCGCCTCGACGGGCCGCCGCCGTTCGGTGGAGCGCGAGGGCGGCCGTGCCGGTCGTCAGCGTGACCGCCAGCCCGGCCAGGACATGCCGCTGCCGCCGTGTTCGCCGTTCGACCCGCGCATAGGGTTCCGTGGAGAACGAGACGAGCTCGTACCGGGACACCCACCGGCCCGGCAGGGCGCGCTCCATCGCGTGGTCGGCCTTCCGGGCGAGCTTGAAGGCCGGTGAGGCGACCTTCTCCCGCATCTCCGTGAAGTTCTCGAGCGCCATCCTGCCGATGGCGTCCGCGTTGCCCTTACGGCGCTCCTCGTACAGCGGCAGCGCGCGGTCCCATCGGCCGGCGGTCTCGGTGAGGCAGCGGTCGAGTTCGACGACGTCCTCGAAGGCGCAGTTGGCGCCCTGCCCGTAGAACGGGACGATCGCGTGGGCGGCGTCGCCGATCAGTGCGGCCCCGCGGCCCGGCACCAGCCACCTGTCGCAGTGCACGGTGCCGAGCCTGCCCACCGGGTTGCGGAGGTAGTCGTCCACCAGGCCGGGCGAGAGCGGCGGCACATCGGGGTAGCGGGTGCGGAAGTGCCGCTCCACGGCCGCCGGGCCGTCGAGCGCGGCGAACCCGGACGCGCCGTCCCGCGGCCAGAACAGCGTGCAGGTGAACGACCGGTCGGGGTTGGGCAGCGCGATCATCATCGAGCCGCCGCGCGGCCAGATGTGCAGCGCTCCGGGGTCGAGGGCGAACCCGCCGCCGGCCGCGGGGATGGTCAGCTCCTTGTACCCGTGGTCGAGGAACGCGACCTTCTCGCGGACGGCGCCCGACGCCGCCATCTGCGCCCGCACGGCCGATCCGGCGCCGTCGGCTCCGAGGATGACCGGCGCGTCGGCGTGCACCGTGCCGCCGGGGGTCTCGAACCGCAGCGCGCCGGCCGCGAAGTCGGCTCCGGTGAGCCGGTGGCCGAAGTGCACCCGCACTCCGGGTGCGGCCTCGGCGGCGTCGAGCAGCGCGGCGTTGAGCGCGCTCCGGCCGATCGAGTGGATCGCCTTGCCGCCGTCCCGGCTGTAGGGCTGGAAGTCCAGCCCGCCGGCCACGGGGTGGATCATCCGGCCGCTCATCGGCAGCGCGCCCGCCATGACCCGCCGTTCCAGGCCGATCCGGCGCAGCGCGTCCAGGCCCCGCTCGGACAGGGCGAGGTTGATGGAGCGCCCGCGCTCGCCGTCGCCGGTCCGGGGGTCGGGCCGGCGCTCGTACAGGGCGACCTTGTGCCCGCGCCTCGCGAGGTAGCAGGCGAGGAGGGAGCCGGTGAGGCCGGCTCCGACCACGGCGATCTCCTGTGGTGTGCTCATGGGATCGCGGACCTTTCTAGATGTGGGTGCGGGCCGACCACAGCTCCGGGAAGACCTCGCGGTCCAGGCTGCGCCGGAGCCACTGGACGCCGTTCGAGCCCCCGGTGCCGGCCTTGGCACCCATCGCCCGCCGGACCGAGGCCAGATGCCGGTGGCGCCAGTCGCCGAACCCTTCGGAGATCGCGGTCAGCGCCTCGCCGAGCAGCCGCAGATGGTTGCCGGGTCCCGCGTCGCCGTAGATCTCCACCCAGGCGGCCTCCACCGCGGGATGCGGCTGGTGCTCGTCCGAGAAGTCCCTGCCGAGAAGGTCCGCCGGGATGTCGTGCCCCGCGCGGGCGAGCAGCGCGACCACGTCGTCCCAGACGCTGGGCGCCCGCAACGCTGCCGCCAGTTCGGCGTGCACCGCGGGCTGCCGCCTGAAGGGCCGGATGAGCGAGGCCGTCTTGAGTCCCAGGAGGAACTCCAGCCGCCGGTACATCGCGGACTGGAAGCCGGAGCCCTCGCCGAGCAGGTCGCGGAACCGGTTGAAGTCGGCCGGGGTCATCCAGCGCAGGCACTGCCAGCCGGCGTTCAGCCCGTCGAGGTGCAGCGCCGCCCTGCGCGCCGGCAGCAGGGCGCCCCACACGTCGTCGGCGCGCAGCAGCCGCTGGACCTCGCGCAGTTCGTGGTGGACGAGCCCGAAGTACAGCTCCATCACCTGGCTGATCACCAGGAACGACATCTCGCCGGGGTCGTCGCTCAGCGTCCGCTGGAGCGTGTGAAGGGTGTCGGCGCGCACGTAGGCGTCGTAGGGGACGCGTTCCGTGAAGGCCAGCGTGGGCTCGCCCCCGCTCGCGGCGGCGCGCTCGGCGCGCTCCCGCTCGGACGCGGGCCGGATCGATGATGCGAGATCGGTGCTGGTCAACGCTGCCCCTCCTCGTGGCTCGGCGATGTGACGTGGTGTTAATGATCTGATAGGAGATAGGGCGCAGTACATGCCGATTCGAAGGCATCAAGCCGGATATTGCACTGCATCAGCTTCATTCGGCCAGGTTGAGTTTCAGATCGAGAGGACCACCATGGACGAGACCGACTGGCTGCTCCTCGCGCAGCTCCAGGCGGACGCGCGGCTGTCGTTCAGCGAGCTGTCGCGGCGGGTCCACATGTCCCCGCCCGCGGTCGCCGAGCGCGTGCGCCGGATGGAGGAGGCGGGCGTGCTCACCGGTTACCGGGCGCAGGTGGACCCGGCCCGCGTCGGGTGGTCCGTCGTCGCGTTCATCCAGATGTCCTGTTACGGGCCGCGGTGCGTGCTGCGCGCCCCCGAGGTGGCGGAGTGGCCCGAGATCCGCGAGATCCACCGCGTCACCGGCGCCGCGTGCAGCCTGCTGAAGATCGCGGCGTCCTCCATGGACGCCTTCGAGTCGCTGATCGACCGGCTCGCCCCCTTCGGGCAGCCCACCAGCACGATGGTGCTGTCCACACCGCTGGCCTGGTCGCCGATCACGTCCCCCGACGCCCCGGCGGCCCCCTGACCCGCGAGCGGGGCCGCCGCGCGGGCGGGGGAAGTCAGACGGCCCGCGCGGCGGGCTCGGACGCGGGCTCGGGCTCGCGGAGCGGGAAATGGCACGCGGCGACGTGGCCGGGACCGAAGTCGCGCAGCACCGGCTCCTCCTCGGCGCACCGGGCCTGCGCGCGCGGGCAGCGCGTGCGGAATCGGCAGCCGGACGGCGGATCGAACGGGCTGGGCATCTCGATGGCGCCGCCGGCCTGCTCGCCGGCCTCGGCGCCCGCGTCCTCGGCGGGTCCGGCTCCCGGCTCCGGCACGGGGATCGCGGCGATCAGCCCGGCGGTGTAGGGGTGCGCGGCGCGCAGGTAGACGTCGTCCGGCGAGCCGATCTCGACCAGCTTCCCCAGGTACATCACCCCGACCGTGTCCGCCAGGTAGCGGACGACGGTGAGGTCATGGGAGATCACCACGAAGGTGAGGTCGTGCTTGGCCTGGAGCCGCCGCATGAGGTTGAGCACCTGCGAGCGGATCGACACGTCCAGCGCGCTCACGGGCTCGTCGGCCACGATCACGCGAGGGTTGAGCGCCAGGGCCCGGGCCAGCGCGATGCGCTGGCGCTGCCCGCCGGAGAACTCGTGCGGGTGCCGGTCCAGGACGTCGTGCGGCAGACCGACCTCGTCCAGGAGGCCGTGGATCGCCGTGAGCCGCTCCCCGGCCGTCCCGACGCCCTGCGCCGCGAACGGCTCCGCCAGGGCGGCGCCGACGCGCATCCGCGGGTCGAGCGCGTCGAGCGAGTCCTGGAACATCATCTGCAGGTCGCGGCGGTGCCGGCGCAGTTCCCGCCCGCGCAGGCGGCCGAGGTCGCCGCCGAGCGCGGTGACGCCGCCGGACGAGGGCTTCTCCAGCGCGACGAGCATCCGGGCCAGCGTGCTCTTCCCGGAGCCGGACTCGCCGACGAGCCCGAAGGTCCGGCCGCGCGGCACCTCGAACGACACTCCGGAGACGGCCTTGACGCTCCGCGCCGGGCCGCGCAGCGACCGGCCGGCCGGGTACTCCTTGACCAGGTCCTCGACGACCATCACGGGGCCGGCGGCACCGGCCGCGGGCGCCTCCGGTGCGGGTTCCGCCGCGGGCTCGGGCGCCGTCGCCGGGAGCGGGCCGTCGACCGGGTGCCAGCAGGCCACCGTGTGCCCGGGCCGCGGCTCGGTGAGCGCCGGCGCCTCCGTCCGGCAGCGGTCGTCGGCCCGCCCGCAGCGGGCGGCGAAGCGGCACCCGGCGGGCGGGGCGGCCAGGTCCGGCGGGGAGCCGGGGATGGAGAACAGGACGTCCTCGCGCCGCTGGGTCAGCCGGGGCGTGCACGCGAGCAGGCCCTGCGCGTACGGGTGGCGCATGCCCGTGAACAGCTCGGCCGTGCCGGCGCTCTCGATGACGCCCCCGGCGTACATGACGCCGACCCGGTCGACCCACTGCGCGACGACCCCCATGTCATGGGTGATCAGCAGCATGGCCATGCCGAGCCGCTCCTTGAGGTCGTGCAGGAGCCGCAGTACCTGCGCCTGCACGGTCACGTCGAGCGCCGTGGTCGGCTCGTCGGCGATCAGCACCTTCGGCTCGCAGGACAGCGCCATGGCGATCATGACCCGCTGCCGGAGCCCGCCGGACAGCTCGTGCGGGTACTGGCCGAGCCGTTCGGCGGGGCCGGCGATGCCGACCATCGCGAGCATCTCCAGGGCCCGGTCGCGCGCCTCCTTGCGGCTCGCACCGCGGTGCAGCCGCACCGGTTCGGCGATCTGCTCGCCGATGGTCTTGGTGGGGTTGAGCGACGTCATCGGGTCCTGGAAGACCATCGCGATCTCGTTGCCGCGGATCCGCTGGTAGCGCCGCTCCGGCAGGCCGGCCAGCTCGCGGCCCTCCAGCCTGATCGACCCGCCGGTGACCCGCCCGCCGGGCGGCAGCAGCCCCATCACCGACAGGCCGGTCATCGACTTGCCGGAGCCCGACTCCCCCACCAGCCCGAGCGTCTCGCCCCGGCGCAGGGTCAGGTCGACCCCGTCGACGGCGCGGACCTCCGACCGGCTCGTCCGGATGCTCGTGCACAGCCCCTCGACCGCCAGCAGGGGCTCCTCGCCGGTCCTCACATCGCCACCTCTCGCGCCGGCGGCCATCAGCGCCGCCTCAGCCGTACGTCGATCGAGTCGCGCAGCGCGTCCCCGACGAAGTTGAACGCCATGACCACCGCGACCAGGCAGCCGCCGACCGGGTAGATGAGCCACCAGGAGCCGTCGAGCAGGGAGCTCACGCCCTTCGACAGCTGGGTGCCCCACTCGACCGCCGGGTAGTTGAGGCCGAATCCGAGGAAGCCCAGCAGCGACACCGCGATGATCGCGTCGGCGACCTGGAAGGTGATGTTCACGATCACCACGCCGAGCGCGTTCGGGATCAGGTGCCGGACGATGATCCGCGCCTTGGTCGCGCCCATCACCGTCGCTGCCGCGACGAACCCGCGCGAGCGCAGCGCCAGCACCTCGGCCCGCACCAGCCGGGCCGGCGCGAGCCAGGAGAACGCCCCGAGGGTCAGGCTGAGCGACAGCACCGTGGAGCTGAACCGGGTCGCGATGATCAGCACGATGAACAGGAACGGGATCGACAGCAGCGTGTCGACGACGCGCATCATGACCGCGTCCAGGAGGCCGCCTGCGAGGCCCGCGACCGTCCCGTAGAGGGTGCCGATCGCGGTGGCGATCAGCGCCGCGAGCAGCCCGATCTGCAGGGACGCCTGGCCGCCCTTCATGATCCGTCCGAGCACGTCGAAGCCCTGCGCGTCGGTGCCGAGCGGGTGCCCGGCGCCGGGCGGCAGCATGCTGTTCACCGGGTCGACGGAGATCTGCTCGGTGACGTAGAGGTGCGGGCCGACGAAGCAGAAGAGGACGAAGAACACGATGATGCCGCCGCCGAGGACGGCGAGCCGGTTCCTGGTGAACTCCCGCAGGGTGAGCCGGCCGCCGCGCGTCCGGCCCGGTGGACGGGTCCCCGGCTCGTCGGGCGCGGTGGGCGCCGTGGTCCGGTCGGTCGCCGATTCGGTCATGCCCGCCGCGTCCTCGGGTCGGTGACCGCCACGAGCAGGTCGGCCACGAGATTGCCCAGGACGGTCAGGGTCGCCGCGATCAGCGTGTAGCCCAGCAGCACCGGATAGTCCTGGTTGTTCAGGGCGTTGAAGAACAGCAGCCCCAGCCCCGGGTAGTTGAAGACCGACTCGACCACCAGGTTGCCGGCGAGCAGCAGCGGGATCGACATGCCGATCAGGGTCACCAGCGGCGCGCAGGCGTTGCGGAGCAGGTGCCGGGTGAGGACCATGCGCATGGACAGGCCCTTCGACCGCGCCACGGTGATGTAGTCCTGCGCGAGCTGGTCGAGCGCCGCCGACCGCTGGTACCTGGAGAAGAGCGCGACCGTCACGCCGGTGAGCGTCAGCACCGGCAGCAGCATGGCGCGCGGGTCGGTGAAGATCACGAAGGCCGAGCTGGACTGGGACGCCTGCGCGGGCAGGACGCCCAGCCCCATCGCGAAGACCTGGATCAGCAGCATCGCCAGCAGGAAGACGGGCATCGAGTAGGCGACGAAGGTGAGGGTCGTCAGCACGGTGTCGCCGATGCCGCCGCGCTTCACCGCCTGGAAGACGCCGAGCGGGACCGCGATGCCGATCGCCAGGACCAGCGCCACGGCGGACAGCAGGGCGGTCCGCCCCGCGTTCTCGGCCACCAGCGCGTTCACGCTCTGGTTCAGCTTGTAGGAGTACCCGAGGTCGCCGTGCAGCAGATGCGCGAGGTAGCTGAGGTACTGCACGACGATCGACCGGTCGTAGCCGTGCTCGTGCTCGAACGCGGCCACCGCCCCCGGGCTCGCCTGGACGCCGAGGATGGCGCGGCCGGGCGAGCCGGCCATCCCGTGCAGCAGGACGAAGGTGATCACCGAGACGCCCAGGATCACGATCACCGACGTCGCGAGCCGCCGCAGCGCGTACTGGATCACGTTCCGCCTCCTTTCCGTGTCGCGGTCCCGGGCGTCGCCGGGACGCCGGCTAGCGCGTGTACCAGTACTCGGGGGTGAGCACGTTGGCGGGCAGGTTGGCGAAGGAGGCGGTCGGGCCGGACAGCGTCTTCTTCCAGGCCCAGATGGTCTGCGCGGCGGGCAGCCACAGCACGGGCAGGCCGGTCCGCAGGTGCTCGACCTCCGCCTGGACGGCCTTGCGGTCCGCGCCGTGCACCGAGGCGTCGATCAGCCTGTCGGTCTCGGGGTCGCCGAAGGCGCCCACGTTGCCCGAGCCCTTGGTGTCGAAGATCCCGGACGCGGTCGGGTAGGGCGGGGTGCTGAAGCCGCCCCAGGTCGACATGGCCCACTCGCCGGCCTTCGACGGCGCCGCCGGGACGTTGTAGTTCTGGATCAGGAAGCTGAAGGTCTTCGGCGCGACGGTGATCGTGATGCCGAGCTTGCGGGCCTCCGAGGCGAACGCGGTGCTGACCGCGCTGTGCAGCTGCGGGCCGCTCCGGTAGAAGAGGTTGAACTTCATCGTCTGGCCCTGCGGGATCCCGGCGCCGCACTGCGACGGCCCGGTGCCGGGACGCTCGCAGGTCGTGGTGCCGTTCGGCACCACCTTCCAGCCGTGGTCCTCCAGCAGCTTGCGTGCGGCGGCGGGGTCGTAGGGGTAGGGCGCGGTGGCGGTGCTTCCGGAGACGTAGGGTGACGTCGCGGGGGCCGTGCCGTAGCTCTCGACGGCCGCGCCGTTGTAGATGCCCTTGCTGGCGATGTACCCGGGCTGGTCGATCAGCCGCTGCAGCGCCTGCCGGATGTAGAGCTGGGCGTAGAGCTTGCCGACGTTGTCGGTGGTGTCCTTGAAGTTGAGCATGATGAAGTTGAAGCCCAGGGCCGGAGCGCCGTAGACGTTGTAGCCCGCGGCCTTGAGCGCCGACACCTGCCCGACGTTGCTCTGGTCGACCGTGGCCATCGCCAGCTTGCCGCTGAGCAGCTGGTTGAACTTCGCGCTCTCGGAGGTGAACGGCCGGAAGTTCAGCGTCGCGAGGTGCGGCTTCTGCGGGCCGCCGTACGCCTTGTTCGCGGTCATCGAGTAGGCGTTCGTCGTCACGTCGAAGCTGCTCAGCCTGTACGGGCCGTCGACCGTCTGCCAGAGCGGGTTCTTCGCGAACGAGGCGGGGTTCCGCGACGCCTTGTCCAGGTAGGCGTAGATCGCCGCGGCGTCCTTCGGCGAGGCGTGGTCGCCGCCGCCCGCGGCGCGCGACCACTGCTCGGCCGGCAGCGGGACGAGCGAGGTCAGCTCGTTGGCGGTGAACCACTCGGGGTTGTAGGCCTCCTTGAGCTTCAGCGTCACCGTGTTCCCGGACGTCGCCTTCGCCTCGGCGACGTTGTCGGGGAACTGGCCGGGCGTGTAGCTGCCCCAGTTCGCCGGGCTCTTCTTCAGCGCGGCCTTCAGCAGGTCGATGAAGAACACCACGTCGTCGGCGTCGACGGGCGTGCCGTCCGACCAGGTGTAGCCGTCGCGCATGGTGATGGTGACCGTCTTGTTCCCGTCGGAGAACTGCGGCGGGGACGCCAGGCTGAGGCTCTCGTCGATCTTGGGGCTGCCGCCCTGCGGGAACCAGTAGAGCGGCCGGTACATGAGCCGCTGGAACTCGTACGTCACGTAGGTGGAGTTGAAGGCGCCGGGGACGATCGGCAGCATGTAGAACGGCCCGGCTCCCGGCTGCTGCGCTATGTCGATGGCGCCGCCGTCCTTGGGCGTCCCCGACTGGGCGGGGATGGAGCCGAAGGTCGGCGACCCCGACTTGTGCTTCGTCGTCCCGCCGCCGCCACCGCCGCACGCCGCCAGCGGCAGCACGGCGGCCAGTGCCCCGGCGAGGAGCGCGTACCGTGTCCGGCCGCCCCGGGCGCGCGCCGTGCGGCGGCCCGATGTCCGTGCACTGCCCGTGCCGATGCAGGTGTTGATGCCCATGCGCGCCCGCTCCTGTGTCGTGTCCGTGGCGGGGGGAATCGCGTGACTCCGCGTCTCGGCGGCCGTCAACTCCCCCAGACCGCCTTCGCGTAGTTGTGGAAGTTCAGGCCGAGGATCTTCTCGATCCGGGTGGAGGAGTAGCCGCGCTCGTCCAGCAGCCGCGCGAGCTCGCGGAACTGGTCGACGCCGCGCAGGTCGACCACGAACGGGAAGGTGTCGGCGCGCTCGCCCGCGGCGGACGCCCCGGCGGCCTGCCGCTGCGCCACCTGCTCGGCGAGCAGCGCCCGGTAGCCGTCCAGGTCGTCGATCGCCGTGATCGTCCCGTCGGTGCCGATGCCGACGTGGTCCTCGCCGCAGACGTTCACCGCGTGCGCGATGTGCTCCACCACGTCCGCGGCCGTGGCGTGGCCCGACGCGTTGACGAACGGCATGAAGTAGATGCCGACGAACCCGCCCTTGGAGGCGACCAGCCGGAGTTCCTCGTCGGTCTTGTTGCGCGGCAGGTCGACCAGCGCGCGGCAGCCCGTGTGGTTGATCGAGATGGGCTGGGTGGACGCGCGCGCGGCCTCCAGGCAGGTCCGCTCGCCGCTGTGGGAGAGGTCCACCATGACGCGGTGCTCGTTGAGCGCCTCCACGACCTGGCGTCCGAGCGGCGTCAGGCCCCGGTTGCCGGGCGCCATCGAGCCGTCGCCGATCTGGTTGGCCTGGTTGTAGGTGAGCTGGATGATCCGCACGCCCAGGCCGGCGAACTCGGCGACCCGTTCGGGGCGGTCCTCCACGGCGGCGGCGTTCTGGAAGCCGTAGATGATGCCGATCTTCCCCAGCCGCTTGGCCTCGGCGATGTCTGCGGCGGTGTCGATCCGCATCAGGTCGCGCGAGTGGGCGGCGATGATCGCGTCCCAGGTGCGGATCTCGTCCAGGGTGTGCTGATAGGGCGGGAAGTCGCCGAGCGTGTACCCCAGGGTCACGTTGATGGCCGTCACGCCGGAGGCGTGCGCGTCGGCGAGGGTCCGCTCGTCGATGGTCAGCTGGTCGCTGGTCTGGACGAGCGCGCCGGACGCGGAGGCCGACGCCGGCGCGTTCGGGTTGTCCAGGCCGCCGAGCGCGTTGACGACGATGAGGTCCTCGATGTCAGCGCTCACGGGGCGCTCCTTCCTGGGCGGCGGCGCCGGCCCGGACGTAGTCCGCCCGGTCGTAGCGCCGGCCGCGCTTGACGGTGGTGACGATGCGGCGCAGGTGGCCGATGTCCTCGCAGGGGTCCGCCTCGACGACCACGAAGTCGGCCCGCTTGCCCGGCTCCACGGTGCCGACCGTGTCCTGGAGCCCGACGGCGGCGGCGCCGGCGGAGGTGGCCGCGCGGATCACCTCGTGGGGCGGCATCCCCATCGCGTGGACGAGGAAGTGCAGCTCCTCGTGGAGCGAGGGGAAGGGGTCGGCCGGCTGTGTCTCGTAATCGGTTCCGGTGCAGATCGTGACCCCCGCGTGCCGTGCCCGGTCGATGAGCCTTCTCAGCACGTCGGGGGCGAGCTCGGCCGCGCCGGGCGCGCTCGACGGCAGCCGCGCCACGAGGCTCGCGGTGGCGTCGAGGACCGTGCCGCGGCGCCGCATGTCGGCGAAGAGCGCGTCGAGGGCGTCGACCGGCGCGTCGAGGAGGCGCCGGTAGGTGTCCGCGAGGTGCCCGCGCTGCCGCCGGTACTCGCCGGGCCGGTCGCCGGGGATCTCGTGGGCCAGCATGTGGGCGTGCGAGACCACGTCGGTGCCCGCCGCGACGACCTCGCCGGGCATGGCGGGGAACACCGCCGCGTGCGCCCACACGAGCATCCCCTGCCGGTGGGCCTCCTCGGCGATCCGGGTGACCGTCGCGGCGTCGAGGTCGGCGTAGATCTTGATGGCGACGGCGCCGGTGCCGCGTGCGGCGGCGACGGCCAGCCGCAGGTCGGTGTCCGCGTCGACCGCCTGCATCCAGGGGACGGTGCCGGGCGTCGCGCCCTGGGTCACCTGCCACGTGCGCGGGTCGTCGAAGAACCCCGGGCCCGCCATCAGCGCCGCGCAGTGCACGTCCGGGCCGGGGATCTCGCCGACCAGTGACGCCCGCGCGAGGTCGGCCATCTGCCGCAGGTCGCCGGCCATCTCGCGGATCGCGGTGACGCCGCCATAGATCTGCCGCCGCATCAGCGCCTCCGCCTGCTCCCGGTTGGGCGGCGTCGACAGGTGCTGGTGCGCGTCGACCAGGCCGGGCAGCAGGAACGCGCCCTGCAGGTCGACCGTCTCCGCGCCGGGCGGCACCGCGGCGCCGAGGTCGGCGTCGGGAACGACCGCGGTGATCGTCGGCCCGTCGGTCACCACCGCCATGCCGTGCCGGACCGGGCCGCCGGTCCCGTCGATCAGCGAGACGCCGCGGTAGGCCGTCACCCGGCCGGGTTCGGGCGCGGCGAAGGGAGTGGGGGCGGGGTCGTTGCCCGCGACCGGGGGCTCGTCCTTGTCCGTCATGGCGATCGCACGGTCTCCGTTCTCGGTCCCGGACGGCTGGCGCACCCCTCGGACCAGGTGTGTTACATAGAGCGCAACAAGTGTTACAACATTAGCAACGTCTGCTAATGTGCGTCAAGAATCGGAAAACCCGCTCAGCGACCGTGGAGGGAAGTTGCCCAGACCGGCGAGCTCTGCCGTGGACAAGGCTCTGGATCTCATCGAGTCCGTCGTGCGGGCCGACCGCCCGCTCCGGCTGAGCGAGGTGGCGAACGAGGCGGGGATGCACCGCGCCACCGCCTACCGCATCCTGGTGGACCTGGTGAGGCGCGGCTGGATCATGCGCAGCGAGGACCACTACCTGCCGGGCCCGGTGGTGCTGCAGTTCTCCGAGGCCGCGGCCGCCAACTCGGTGGTCGTGCTGGGCCGGCCCGTGCTGCAGGCGCTGTCGGACCGGACGGCGATGATGGTGAACCTGCAGGTCCTCGAGCCCGAGGGCGCCCGGGTGATCGACGTCGTCCGGCCGCCCCGGCTGGCGATGATCAACGACCTGCTGGGCGAGCTGCTCCCCGTCCACACGTTCGCCGGGCCCATGGCGCTCGTCTCCGCGCTCGACGAGGCCGCGCAGATCCCCTACCTGCGCGCCGCCGAGCAGCAGGGGCATCCGCCGGAGCGCCGCGCCGAGCTGCTCGCCGACATCGAGCGGACCCGGCGCACGGGCTTCGCGCTCGAGCGCGGGCGCAACGAGGAGGTGATCGCCTCCCTCGGCCGCGCGGTGCTCGCCGGCAACGGCCGGCCGCTGTGCGCGCTCACGATCGTCGGCCTGGACAGCGAGTTCGACGATCCCACGCTGACCGGGCTCCAGGACCACCTGACCGCGGCCACCGCGGAGCTGGAACGCGCCCTGACCGGGCCGGACGCCGGAGCCGGCGTTGGCTGATCCCGCAGGCGGCGTGCTCGTCCTCGACCGGGAGGCGACCAGGGCGGCCGCTCCTCCGGAGGCGGTGCTGGAGGCGGTCCGCACCGCGCTCATCGCCGTCGCGGCCGGCGGGGTCTCCGCGCCGCCGCGCGTCGCGGCCCGCTCGGGGCGCGGCCTGCTGGGCGCGATGCCCGGCCACGTGCCCGGGCTGGGCCTGTCGGCGAAGCTCGTGTCGGTCTTCCCCGGCGCCGCCGCGGGCGACCACGGCGCCCACCGCGGCATCGTCGCCCACTTCGACGCCGAGACCGGGCGGCCGCTGGCCGTCATGGACGCCGAGGCGGTCACCGCGGTGCGGACGGCCGCCGCCGCCACGGTCGCCATGCGCGCGCTCGCCCGGCCCGGCGCGTCCCGGATCGCCGTGATCGGCACCGGGACGCAGGCGCGCGCCCAGATCGAGCTCATCGCGCCGCTGGACGGCGTGGAACTCGTCGTCGGCGCGCGCGATCCGGGCAAGGCCGAGCGGCTGGTCGCGGGCCTGCCGGCGGGATCGACGGCGGCCGGCGTCGAGGCGGCGGTCAAGTCGGCCGACGTGGTCTTCTGCTGCACCTCCAGCCGGGAGCCGGTCCTGCAGCGCTCGTGGCTGCGCGACGGCGCCCACCTCAGCTCGGTCGGCGGCTCCGACGGCCCGGAGTTCGGCGCCGAGACGCTGCGGGCGTCGTCGCTGTTCGTCGAGTGGCCCGGCGCCGTGACCGAGCCGCCCCCGGCCGGTGCGTGGGAGCTGCAGGGGACCGACCCCGCCGGCGCCCGCCTCATCGGCGACGTGCTCGCCGGGAGGCGCCCCGGCCGCCGTTCGGCCGCGGAGCTGACGCTCTTCAAGTCCACCGGCCACGCCGCGCTCGACGTCGCGGCGGCCTCCGTGGTCTACCGCGCGGCCCGCGAGCGCGGGCTGGGAATCGCCGTCGACCTCTAGGCGAACGCATGATCCGGCTCGCGCCCCATTCGGATGTGCGGCCGGCACATAACAGTCGTCCCGTTTCCGGGTGCTCTCCTCCCGGATCGGCACCGCACGGAAGGGCGGCTCGCCGCCCCGCTCCCCCGCATTCGGCGCGTGCCGGGACGCGCTCTTC
The DNA here is from genome assembly GCF_039529375.1 of Actinomadura napierensis. Lineage (NCBI taxonomy): Bacteria > Bacillati > Actinomycetota > Actinomycetes > Streptosporangiales > Thermomonosporaceae > Actinomadura > Actinomadura napierensis. The sequence goes on along the minus strand of NZ_BAAAMR010000029.1, from coordinate 41,598 downwards.
CTCGTTTTCGGAACGCGGTCCGGAGCCGGCCGCGCCGCCTGCGGAAAATGCGTTCGCCCGGCCCGGAGGGTTCGGGGCAGCATGAAGGCCGCGGCGGCGTGGGAGGGCGTGTGGTTCTGGCAGGGGCACGAGAGGGTTCTCAGGACGTTCCGGCGCCCCGCAGGCGAGCCGTCCTGCTGGCGCTGCGCTACTACAGCGCCGTCCTGCGCCGCCACTGGCGGGTCTCACTTCCGGCGATGCTCTTCCCCGCCCTCGGGAACACCTGCCTGTACTACCTGACGCCGCTGGTAGTGGCCGCGCTGGTCGGGCATCTGGCCGGCGGCGGGGACGACGGCTCCGGCGCGGTCCTTCCCTACCTGCTCGCCTTCGCCGGCCTGATGCTGGCGGGCGAGGCGTTCTGGCGGGCGGGTCTGCACTGCCTCAACCGGACGGACGGCCGGGGCATCGAATGGCTCGGCATCACCGGCATGGACGAGCTGCTCGCCAAGGAGACGGCCTTCTTCCACGACAACTTCGCCGGTGCGCTGACCAAGCGGATCCTGAACTTCTCCAGCGGCTTCGAGGACTTCGCCGACACCCTCGCGTTCTCGATCATGGCCAACGTGATCCCGCTGTCGTTCGCCTCGGTGGTCCTGTGGCGGTACCACCCGGCGCTGGTCCTGGTGCTGGTGGGAATGATCGTCCTGACCGGCCTGCTCATCGCCCCGCTCATCCGCCGCCGGCAGGCGCTGGTGGACGCGCGCGAGGCCGCCAAGGTGCGGGTGTCGGGCCACGTCTCCGACGTGGTGACCAACATGGAGACGGTCCGCGCGTTCGCCGCCGAGGAGCGCGAGTCCGCGGAGCACCGGAGCCGGGTGATCGAGCAGCGCCGGCTCTCGCTGCGCTCCTGGGACTACGCCAACCTCCGCGTCGACATGATCGTCGCGCCGATGTCGATCCTGACGAGCGTCCTCGGCCTGCTGGCCGCGGTGGCGCTGCGCGGCGGCCTCGGGGTGGAGGCGGTCGTGGTGACGTTCACCTACTACACCAACGCCACCCGGATCATGTTCGAGTTCAACCAGGTCTACCGGCGGATCGAGAGCACGCTCACCGAGGCCGCGCAGTTCACCGAGCTGCTCCTGGCGCCCCCGGTCGTCGTCGACCCGCCCGACCCGGAGCCGCTGGGCCCGGCCGACGCCTCGGTCCGCTTCGAGCGGGTGCTCTTCGCGCACGGCGGCGGCCCGCCCCTGTTCGACGGGCTGGACCTGGAGATCCCCGGGGGCGCCAAGATCGGGCTGGTGGGCCGGTCCGGCGGCGGCAAGAGCACCCTCACCCGGCTGCTGCTGCGGCTGATGGACGTCGACGGCGGGCGCATCCTGGTCGGCGGCCAGGACATCGCCCGGCTGCGCCAGAACGACCTGCGCGGACTGATCGCCTACGTGCCGCAGGAGCCCGCGATGTTCCACCGGTCGGTGCGCGACAACATCGCCTTCGCCCGGCCGGGCGCCACCGACGAGGAGATCCTGGCGGCCGCGCGGGCGGCGCACGTCACCGAGTTCACCGACGGCCTCCCGGACGGGCTCGGCACGCTGGTCGGCGAACGCGGCGTCAAGCTGTCCGGCGGGCAGCGGCAGCGCGTCGCGCTCGCCCGCGCCATCCTGCGGGACGCGCCGATCCTGCTGCTGGACGAGGCCACCAGCGCCCTGGACTCCGAGAGCGAGGTCCTCGTCCAGGAGGCGCTGTGGCGCCTGATGCGCGACCGCACCGCCCTGGTCGTGGCGCACCGGCTGAGCACGGTCGTCCGCATGGACCGGCTGATCGTCCTCGACCGCGGCCGTGTCCTCGAACAGGGCTCCCACCGGGAGCTCCTCCAGGCGAAGGGCCCCTACGCCCGGCTGTGGCACCACCAGTCCGGCGGCTTCCTCACCGACGAGGCCGCCGCCGAGGACCTGGACCGCCGTCCGGCCTGACGCCGCGGCCGGTGCGCCCGCACCGCCCTGGCGCGAAATAAACGCCAGAATTGTTGACAATTTGGGCGACAGGATTCAGGATCGGTGCTGATCGGCCCTGTTCGGGGGCGGGTTCCGTCTGCAGTTGGAGGAGTCTGAATGAGCACCGACGCCGCCAGTCCGCTGCTCGTGGTGAGCGCCCACGCGGGCGACTTCGTGTGGCGCGCCGCGGGCGCGATCGCGCTGGCCGCGGAGCGCGGCGACCGGGCGAAGGTGGTGTGCCTGAGCTACGGGGAGCGCGGGGAGTCCGCACGGGCCTGGCGCGAGGGCAAGGGCCTCGAGGAGATCAAGGCGCTGCGGCGTGGCGAGGCGGAGGCCGCGGCGGCCGAGCTGGGCGCCGAGATCGAGTTCCTGGACGCCGGCGACTACCCGCTGCGGGAGACGCCCGAGCTGGTGGACCGGCTCGTCCGGGTGTACCGGGAGTTCGAGCCCGCGGTCGTGCTGACGCACACGCTGGCCGACCCGTACAACGGCGACCACCCGGCGGCGGCGCGGATGGCGTTGCAGGCCCGGGTGCTGGCGCAGGCCATCGGGTACGACGCGCCGGGCGAGCCGCTGGGCGCTCCCCCGGTCTTCTTCTTCGAGCCGCACCAGCCGGAGCAGTGCGACTTCAAGCCCGACGTCCTGCTGGACATCACCGCGGTGTTCGAGCGCAAGCGCAAGGCGATGGAGTGCCTCCCCGCGCAGGTGCACATGTGGGACTACTACACCGATCTGGCCAAGCGGCGGGGCGTCCAGCTGAAGCGGAACGCGGGCCCGAACCTGGGGCTCCCCCACGAGACGATGGCGGAGGCGTACGTTCGCGTGTACCCGCAGACGACGGGGGTGCTGGCATGAGGACGGTGGTGGTGACCGACCCGCCGCGCGCGGACGCCGGCGCGGTCGGCGAGCTGGGCGGCTTCGGGGTCGCGACCGTGCACGAGGCGATGGGCCGAACCGGCTACCTCGGGCCGGGCGTCCGCCCGGTGCACCTCGGGTCGCGGATCGCCGGGACGGCGGTGACGGTGCTGTCGTGGCCGGGCGACAACCTGATGATCCACGTCGCCGTCGAGCAGTGCCGGCCGGGCGACGTGCTGGTGGTGGCGACGACGTCGCCGTCCACGGACGGGATGTTCGGCGAGCTGTTCGCGACGGCGCTGCAGTACCGGGGCGTGCGCGGGCTCGTCATCGACGCGGGCGTGCGGGACGTGGCGGACCTGCACGCGATGGGGTTCCCGGTCTGGTCGGCGGCCGTCAGCGCGCAGGGCACGGTGAAGGCCACGCCGGGCGCCGTCAACGTGCCGGTGAGCATCGGCGGCCAGGTCGTCCGGGCGGGCGACGCGATCCTCGCCGACGACGACGGTGTGGTGTGCGTCCCGCGCGAGAAGGTCGCGGACGCGGTGGAGGCGGCGCGCGCGCGGGAGGAGAAGGAGAACGCCACCCGCGCGGCGTTCCAGAAGGGCGAACTCGGGCTCGACCGATACGGGTTGCGCGACCGGCTGGCCGGGATGGGCATCGAGTACGTCCCCTACAGCGAATACGGCGAGTCATGAGCGCCGGGATCCGCTGCATGATGATGCGCGGCGGGACGTCCAAGGGCGCCTACTTCCTCGCCGAGGACCTGCCCGCCGACCCCGCCGAGCGCGACGAACTGCTGCTGCGGGTCATGGGCACGCCCGACCCCCGGCAGATCGACGGGATCGGCGGAGCGCACCCGCTGACCAGCAAGGTCGCGGTGGTCTCCCCCTCGGAGCGGCCGGGCGTCGACGTCGAGTACCTGTTCCTGCAACTCGGCGTCGAGGAGCCGACCGTCTCCGACCAGCAGAACTGCGGGAACCTGCTCGCCGGGATCGGCCCCTTCGCGGTCGAGCGCGGCCTCGTCGCGGCGGGGTCCGGACGCAGCAGCGTGCGGATCCGGATGGTCAACTCCGACAGCATCGCGACCGCGACGTTCGCGACGCCGGGCGGCGCCGTCGACTACGACGGCGACACCGCCATCTCGGGGGTGCCCGGCACCGCCGCGCCGATCGTCCTGGACTTCGAGGACACCGAGGGCTCGGCGTGCGGAGCGCTGCTGCCGACCGGGAACGTCCGGGACGTCGTCGACGGCGTCGAGGTGACGTGCGTCGACAACGGGATGCCGGTCGTGGTCGCCGCCGCGTCCGACCTCGGCGTCACCGGCTACGAGGATCCCGCCGAGCTGGCGGGGCTGCGGGACCGGATCCAGTCGCTGCGGCTGGCGGCCGGGAAGCTGATGGGCCTCGGCGACGTGCCGGACGCGTCCGTCCCGAAGACCACGCTGGTCGCGCCGCCCCGCGACGGCGGGACGATCTGCACCCGCACCTTCATCCCGCTGCGCGTGCACACCTCGATCGGCGTGCTCGGTGCCGTTACCGTCGCGACGGCGCTGCTCATGGACGGTGCGGTCGGCCACGACCTCGCCGAGTTCCCCGCGCCGGGCGTGCCGATGAGCATCGAACACCCCACCGGGCGGCTCGACGTCGAGGTGGAGCTCGACGGAACGTCCGTGCGGCGGTCCAGCATCGTCCGCACCGCCCGCAAGCTCTTCGACGGAACCGTCTTCCCCCGGAGGTCCCTTTGATCACGCACGAGATCGCGCACGTCGGGAGCGTCGAGCTGCTGACGCCCGAGCCGGAGAAGAGCCTGCGGTTCTTCACCCGCGTCATGGGCCTGACCGAGGCCGGCTCCGAGGGCGACTCGGTGTACCTGCGGACGTGGGACGACTACGAGCACCACACCGTCAAGCTGACCGCGCACAGCACGTCCGGGATCCGCCGGACCGCGCTGCGCACCTGGTCGCAGGAGGCCCTCGAACGGCGCGTCAAGGCCATCGAGGAGGCGGGGCTCGGCGTCGGCTGGCGCGACGGCGACCCCGGCATCGGCCCGACGTACGTGTTCCGCGACCCCGACGGCCACGAGCTGGAGCTGTACTGGGAGAGCGAGTGGTACGAGGCGCCGCCGGAGCTGAAGCCGTCGCTGAAGAACCAGGCGCAGGCGTACCCGGCGCGCGGCGTGTGCGTCCGGCGCCTCGACCACGTCAACTACCTGTCCGCCGAGGTCGAGCCGAGCACCGAGTTCCTGATGGAGACGCTGGGCGGGCGCACCACCGAGCAGATCCAGCTCGACAGCGGTGACATCGCGGGGCGCTGGCTGCACTTCACCAACAAGTCCTACGACATCGTCTACACCCGCGACTGGACGGGCGCCAACGGGCGCCTGCACCACGTCGCGTTCGCCACCGACACCCGCGAGGACATCCTCCGCGCCGCCGACATCTTCCTCGACCACGACGTCTTCATCGAGACCGGGCCGCACAAGCACGCCATCCAGCAGACGTTCTTCCTGTACGTCTACGAGCCCGGCGGCAACCGCATCGAGCTGTGCAACCCGTGCGCGCGGCTGGTGCTGGCGCCCGACTGGAAGCCGATCACCTGGACGGAGGCGGAGCGCGCCAAGGGCCAGGCCTGGGGCCTGAAGACGATCGAGTCGTTCCACACCCACGGCACCCCGCCCCTGTGACCCGTTGAAGGCGGGTCAGCGGGAGAGGCGTTGCAGGAGGTCGCGGCTCGCGGCGGCCATCGTCGGGGGGACGTCCAGCTCGGCGAGCATGGCGGCCGCCGCGTCCATCTCGGCGGCGCGGCGGACGGCGTGCTTGTGCGTGCCGGCGACGAGGCGGTCCACGGTCGGCTCCCCGGCCGCGACCAGCTCCTCGACGATGTTGCCGCGCAGCCAGTCCTCGCAGCCGGCCGCCCGCGCCGCCTCCAGCGCCTCGACCACCGAGGCGGCCAGGCCCTTGAAGAAGACGCTGCGCAGCAGCTTGCGGGTCGCGGCGGCGCCCGCCTCGGCGTCCATGACCTCGACGGACGCGCCCAGCCCGGTGAGGATCTCCGCGGCGTCCGCCGCCGCGTCCCCGCTGGTCAGCATGGGGGTGTACAGCCCGCGGCCCGGCACCGGCGCCATGATCGCGATGTCGGCGAACCGCACGCCGGCCGCCTTCGCGGTGGCCGCCAGCTCCCGCTTCAGCCCGGGCGACGCGGTGTTCATGTCGGCCCAGAGGGCGCCGCCGGCGCCCGCGAGCCCGGCGCGCAGGGCCGCCATGGCGTCGTGCGCGCTGTTGACGCTCAGCACCAGGTCGGCGCCGGACGCCGCGTCCGCCTCGCCGGTGCAGGGGATCGTCCCCTCCGGCGCCGCGACGGCCGGGTCGTAGGCCCGCACGGCGGCGCCCGCCGCGGCGAGGTCGCGGGCGATGGCCCCGCCGGCCTCGCCCAGCCCGAGCACGGCGACGGCCGGCCTCCGACCGGTACCCTGCGTCATTCCAGCCTCCTGCCTCCGGCGGCGCGATCATGCCGACCGCTAGACTAAGGTGCGCGACAAAATTGGCGACAATATCTTCGCACGGAGCTCCAGGGGAGGGACAGTGCCGACACCCGACGACCGGGACACCGGCCGCCCGGTGGTGACCGGGATCCGGGAGGCGATCCTCTCCGGCGAGTTCGTCCCCAACCAGCGGCTGGTCGAGGCCGACCTCGCCGAGCGGTTCGACGCCAGCCGCGCGGCGGTCCGCGCCGCCCTCCTGGAGCTCGCCAACGAGGGGCTGATCGAGCGTGTGCAGAACCGCGGCGCCCGGGTGCGCGCGGTGTCGCTGGAGGAGGCCGTCGAGATCAGCGAGCTGCGCATGGTGATCGAGGGGCTGTGCGCGGCCAAGGCCGCCGAGCGGGTCACCGAGGACGGCGTCCGGCTGCTGACCGAGATCGGCGACGGCATGCGCGCGGCCGTCGCGGCCGGGGACGTGTTCGGCTACTCCCGGCTCAACGAGCGGCTGCACCGCGAGATCCGCGAGATCAGCGGCCAGCGCACCGCCGCGCGGGTGCTGGAGCGGCTGCGCGCGCAGAGCGTCCGGCACCAGTTCAAGCTGGCGATGCACCCCGGCCGCCCGGCGGTGTCGCTGCCCGAGCACCTGGCGATCATCGAGGCGATCCGCGACCGCGACCCCGAGTCGGCCGAGCGGGCCGCCCGCGAGCACCTGCGCGGCGTCATCCGCACCCTGCCCGAGGCCGACCGCACCCGCCCGCACGGCAACGGCCTGGCCCGCTGACCCGCGCCCCGGTCGCCCAGGGCGTCGCGGGCGGACGTTCCCGCCGGTCAGGACCGTTCCTGGGCAACGGATTGATCGCGGTCGCGGTAGTGCCTAGATTGGCGGGTGGAGCCCATCCGCCAGCACCGTCCCGGTGAGGGAGCCGCCATGTCCCCGCGAACACGACCGCCCTTCCGCGCCGACCACGTCGGGAGCCTGCTGCGCCCCGCCGACCTGCTGGCCGCGCGCGACGACCACGCCCACGGCCGCATCGACGACCGGCGCCTCGCCGAGGTGGAGGACGCCGCCGTCCGCGACGTGGTGGCGATGCAGCGCCAGGCCGGGCTGCGGACCGCCACCGACGGCGAGTTCCGCCGCACGTCCTGGCACATGGACTTCATCTACCGGCTGGGCGGGATCAGCCCGGCGGACGAGAAGATCAAGGTCAGGTTCCGCAACGAGTCCGGCGACCTGGAGTTCAGCACGGCCGCGCTGCGCGTGCACGACCGGGTCCGCCTCGACGAGACGATCTTCGCCGACCACTTCCGGTTCCTGCGGGACGCCGCGGGCGAGGGCGTCACGCCGAAGCTGACGATCCCGTCGCCGAACATGGTCCACTACCGGGGCGGGCCCGCGGCGATCGACCCGGAGGTGTACCCGGACATCGAGGAGTTCTGGTCCGACCTGGCCGCCGCGTACGCCGAGCAGGTGCGGCGGATCGCCGGTCTCGGCTGCCGCTACCTGCAGCTGGACGACACCAGCCTGGCCTACCTCAACGACCCGAAGCAGCGCGCCATGATCGCCGAGCGCGGCGACGACCCCGACCACCTCCACCTGCGCTACATCAGGCAGATCAACGCGGCGCTCGCGGACCGTCCCGCGGAGCTCGCCGTCACCACGCACATGTGCCGGGGCAACTTCCGCTCGTCGTGGACGGCCGAGGGCGGCTACGACTTCGTCGCCGAGGCGCTGTTCTCCGAGCTGGACGTCGACGGGTTCTTCCTGGAGTACGACGACCCGCGCTCCGGCGGCTTCGAGCCGCTGCGGTTCGTCCCGCCGGGCAAGACGGTCGTGCTCGGCCTGGTCACGACCAAGCGCGGCGAGCTGGAGTCGAAGGACGAGCTGAAGCGCCGCATCGACGAGGCCGCCCGGTTCGTCCCGCTGGAGCAGATCTGCCTGTCGCCGCAGTGCGGCTTCTCCTCCACCGTGGAGGGGAACGCGCTGACGGCGGACCAGCAGTTCGCCAAGCTGCGGCTCATCGCCGAGACCGCCGAGGAGGTCTGGGGCTGAGCCCCGGCCGGGCCGTGCCGGGGACGCTAGACGGTCTCGGTCATGAGGTGTTCGAGGGCGGTGACCGCGTGCGCGCGGTGCACGTCGAGGACGCGGACGGCCTCGTCGGCGTCCCCGGCGCGCAGCGCGGCGAGGGCCGCGCGGTGCTCGCCGATGACGCGTTCGCGGTTGACGCCCTCGCCGTAGTAGATGGAGCGGTAGGCGTCGGTGGCGTCCCACAGCGTGCGGATGAGCCGGATGAGGCGCGGCATGGCGGCGTACTCGTACAGCGCCATGTGGAAGGCCCGGTTGGCCGCCGCCATCGCGAGCACGTCGCCGGCCCGCCCGGCGCGCTCGACCTCGTCCTCGGCGCGGTCGAGGGCGGCGAGGTCGGCGGCGGTCATCAGGGCGGCGGCGCGGCGGACGGCCTCCTCCTCCAGGATGGTGCGGATCCGGTACACCTCGCGCAGGTCGTCCAGGGACAGTTCCTCGACGTAGTAGCCGCGGTGCGCCCGGTAGGTGACCAGCCCTTCGCCCTGCAGGGTCTTGAGCGCCTCGCGCAGCGGGACCCGGCTGACGCCGAGCTCCTCGGCCACCATGTCCTGGCGGATCGGTGCGCCGGGGCGCAGCCGGCCGCTGGTGATGGCGCGCCGCAGCTCCTCCAGGACGAACTGCTGGGCCGTCGGAGGCCGTCTGGGCTGCGTGGTCATCGGCTCAATATCTCATGGCGGTAACGGTGGACGGGCGTCAGTGGGCGGCGGCGGCCCAGTCGGGGCCCGTGCCGATCGCCACGTCCAGCCCGACGCCGAGCGGGTAGGCGGTCGTCATCCGGGTGCGGACGAGGTCGCGGACGGCGTCGTGCTCGCCCGGCGCGAGCTCCAGCACGACCTCGTCGTGGACCTGGAGGAGCAGCCGGCTGCGCGCCCCGGCGGCGGCGAGCGCCGCGTCCACCCGCAGCATCGCGATCTTGACGATGTCGGCGGCGGAGCCCTGCACCGGGGCGTTCAGCGCCATCCGCTCGGCGGTCTCGCGCCGCTGCCTGTTGTCGCTGGTCAGGTGCGGCAGGTAGCGGCGGCGGCCGAGGAGCGTGCGGGTGTAGCCGGTGACGCGGGCCTCCGCGACGACCTCCTCCAGGTAGTCGCGGACGCCGCCGAGCCGCGCGAAGTAGGCGTCCATCAGCGGGCGCGCCTCCGCCATCGCGATGCCGAGCTGCTTGGCCAGCCCGAACGCCGACAGGCCGTAGGCCAGCCCGTACGACATCGCCTTGATCTTGCGGCGCATGTCCGGGGTCACCGCCTCGGGCGCGACCTGGAAGACCCGCGCGGCCATGGTGCCGTGCAGGTCCTCGCCGGACGCGAACGCCGCGAGCAGCGTCGGGTCCTGCGACAGGTGCGCCATGACGCGCAGTTCCAGCTGACCGTAGTCGGCGGTCAGCAGCGCGTCGAAGCCCTCGCCGGGCCGGAACGCCCGCCGGATCCGCCGTCCCTCCTCGGTGCGGACGGGGATGACCTGGAGGTTCGGTTCGGTGGAGGTGAGCCGGCCGGTGGCCGCGACGGTCTGCTGGAACGTGGTGTGCACGCGGCCGTCCGCGCCGATCTCCCGGATGAGCCCGGCGACGGTCGCGCGCAGCCGGGCCAGGTCGCGGTGGCGCAGCAGGATCTGCGGGAGCCCGTTGTCGGTCTGGGTCGCGAGCCAGGTCAGCGCGTCCAGGTCGGTGGAGTGGCCCGACTTGATCTTCTTGGTCTTCGGCAGCCCCAGCTCGCCGAACAGCACCTCCTGGAGCTGCTTGGTGGAGCCGGGGTTGAAGCGGCGCCCGGCGATCTCGGCGGCGTCGTCTGCGGCGCGCTCCATGCCGTCGGCGAAGTGCTGCTCCAGCTCGCGGAGGAGCCCGGCGTCCACGGCGACGCCCGTGCGCTCGGCGCGGGCGAGCAGGCCGGACAGGGGCAGTTCGACGTCGCGCAGCAGCTCGTCCATCCCGGTGGACGCGAGGTCGGGGGCGAGTCGGTCCGCCAACTCCAGGACGGCGCCGGCCTGCAGCATCAGCCCGTCCGGGCCGTCCGAGGGCGGGCGGCGGCCGAGGTAGCGGGCGGCGACGTCCACGACGCCGTACGCGGCGAGGCCGGGCAGCAGCAGGTAGGCGGCCATGGCGGTGTCCGTCATGACCCCGCCGAGCCGCCAGCCGCGGTCGGGCAGGACCCGCGACAGCTCCTTGGCGTCGTGCACCGCCTTGGGACGGCCCGGGTCGGCGAGCCACGCGGCGAACGCGCGCTCGTCGCCCGCGGTGAGCGCGGACGGCTCGAACGCGGCGGCGAACCCGTCGGGCGTGGCGAGCGCGATCCGCTCGATGTCGCCTGTCCCGCGCGTCCAGGTGCAGTCGGCGGCGAGCCCGACCGGCCCGGTCGCCCTGGTGGCGAGCCAGGGCGCCAGCTCGTCCGGACCGAGTTCGTGGCCGCGCAGCACGGGCCCGGTGGGCTCCGGCGGGCGGCCTCCGCCCGGATCGGCCGCGAACAGGCGCTGCCGCAGGCTCGCGTTGCGGAACTCCAGGTCGTCGAGAAGCGCGGTGAAGGCGGCGATGTCGTAGGGCCGCCGCCGCAGATCGCCGACGTCCACGGGGAGGTCGACGTCGCGGACCAGCTCGGTCAGCCGCCGGTTCAGCCGGACGGAGTCGAGCGCAGCGCGCAGCCGCTCCCCCGCCTTGCCCTTCACCTCGCCGGACCGCTCCAGCAGCGCCGCGAGCGACCCGAACTCGCGGATCCACCTGGCGGCGGTCTTCTCCCCGATGCCGGGGATGCCCGGCAGGTTGTCGGACGGGTCGCCGCGCAGCGCCGCGAAGTCGGGGTACTGCGCCGGCGTCAGGCCGTACTTCGCCTCGACCGCCTCCGGTGTGTAGCGGATCATCTCCGACGCCGTCCGGTAGAAGTACAGGACCGTGACGTCGTCGCTGACGAGCTGGAGGGCGTCGCGGTCGCCGGTGACGACAAGGACCTCGAGGCCGTCGGCCACCGCCCGGGCGGCGAGCGTCGCGATGACGTCGTCCGCCTCGTAGCCGGGCGCCCGCAGCACGGACACGTTCATCGCGGCCAGCAGGTCGTCGAGGACGGCGAGCTGGCTCCCGAACTCCTCGGGCGAGCGTGCCCGCGTCGCCTTGTAGTCGGGGAACGCCTCGGTGCGGAACGTGCGGCGCCCGACGTCGAACGCGACCGCGAGATGCGTGGGCCGCTCGTCGCGCAACGCGTTGGCCAGCATGTTCGCGAACCCGTAGACGGCGTTGGTGGGCTGGCCCGCCGTCGTGCTGAAGTTCTCGACCGGCAGGGCGTAGAACGCCCGGTAGGCCAGCGAGTGGCCGTCCAGGAGCAGCAGGCGGGACCGGTCGGTCATGGTCTCATCCTCGCAGCCGCGGGTAGTGGGCACGCGGAGGCACCTGCCGTTGGAGGGGGACATGACGGAGATCAATGTGGGAGGCGTCGGCATCTGGCGCTCCTGGAGCGGCCTGAGTCCGGAACTGGCCAGGGAGGTGGAGCTGCTCGGCTACGGGACGATCTGGATCGGCGGTTCGCCGTCCGGCGACCTCGGCATCGCCGAGCGGCTGCTGGCCGCCACCGACCGGATCATGGTGGCGACCGGCATCGTCAACATGTGGGCCACGCCGGCGGAGGAGGCCGCCGCTTCCTACCACCGGCTGAACTCCGCGCACGGCGGCCGGTTCCTGCTCGGCGTGGGCATCGGCCACCGCGAGGCCACGCAGGACTACCGCAAGCCCTACGAGAAGATCGTCGACTATCTCGACCGGCTGGACGCCCAGGAGGTCCCCGTGTCGGGTCGGGTGCTCGCGGCGCTCGGTCCGAAGGTGCTGCGGCTGTCGGCCGAGCGGGCGGCCGGGGCGCACCCGTACCTGACCACGCCGGAGCACACCCGCCAGGCCCGCGCCGAGCTGGGCGAGTGGCCGCTGCTCGCGCCCGAGCAGAAGGTCATCGTGGACACCGACGCCGGCCGCGCCCGCGCGCTGGCCCGGGAGAACCTGTCCGGCACGTACCTGAAGATGCGCAACTACGTCGCGAACCTCGAACGGCTCGGGTTCACCCGCGCGGACTTCGCCGGCGAGGGCAGCGACGCGCTCATGGACGCGCTCGTCGCGCACGGCGGCCCCGAGGCCGCGGCGGCCAGGGTGACCGAGCATCTCGACGCGGGCGCCGACCATGTCGCGGTCCAGGTGCTGACCGGCTCCGGCCAGGACCCGCTGCCCGCCCTGCGCGCCGTCGCGGAGGCGCTGAACCTGGGCTGAGCACCGAAACGGAGGGACCTTCCGCCGGGGCTTGCGGTGGCCGCCGGGGCGCGGAATGATCATGTCTGCACGATTCGCGCCCGCCGTCACGTTGCACCCGAGCGCCCAGGAGGCGTTGGCCGTGAACGCCGAATCCGAGGTCGCCGGGCTCCGGCTGCTGACCGCCGCGGGCGCCCGGATGGCCGGCGTCCTGGACATGGAGCGGGTCGCGCGGCACCTGGTCGCGGCCGCCCTCGGCGAGGCCGCGGAGGCCGGCGAGGCCGCAGGCGGCGGGTTCGCCGACACGGTCGGGGTGTACGTGGTCGAGCAGCTGATCGTCGGGGACGAGCTGCCGCGCCCGCCCGGCGTCCGGGCCGTGGAGGCGCGCCGGATCGCGGTCGGCGCCGCCGGCACCGACCTGGAGCCGCTCTTCCCGTCCGGCGAGACGGTGGTGTTCGCGGCCGGCACCGCCTACGCCGCCTGCGTCACCGGCGGGACGCCGCAGCGGTTCGCCGAGCTGGACCGGCACTTCGCCCTCGAACCGCGGGTGCCGCCGCCGCGGCAGGCCCGCGAACGGCTGGCCGACCTGTCGGACTTCCTGCTCGTCCCGCTGCGGGACGGCGAGGCGGTGCTCGGCCTCGTGGCGTTCGCACGCGGGTCGGCGTCCGGACCGTTCAGCGACGCCGACGCCGCTGTGGCGGCGGACCTGGCCGCGCTCACCGCCGGCTGCCTGGAGGGCGCGCGCCGCTACCAGCGCGAGCATGCGGCTGCCCGCGCGCTGCAGTCCGGGCTGCTGCCGCTGCCGCCGGGCGCCGTCCCGGGCGTGCGGGTGGCGCACCGGTCCGTCCCCGCCGGGCGGGCCAACCTCGTCGGCGGCGACTGGTGCGACATCATTCCGCTGCCCGCCGGGCGGGTCGCGCTCGTCATCGGCGACGCGATGGGGCACGGCTCGGCCGCCGCCGCGGCCATGGTGCAACTGCGCGCCGCCGCGCGCACACTGGCGATGCTCGGCAAGGACCCGGCGCAGATCCTCACCTGGCTGGACCGGATCACGCCGGGCATCGGCCCCGTCCAGTTCGCGACGTGCGCGTGCGCCGTCCTGGACACAGCCGCCCGCACCGCCGAGATCTGCCGGGCCGGGCATCCGCCGCCGGTCCTGCTGCGGCCGGGCGGCGGCTGCGACGTCCTCGACCTGCCGCCCGGGCTGCCGCTCGGTCTGGACGGCGCCGAGTACGAGAACACCCGGGTGCCCATGCCGGACGGGTCGACCCTCGTGCTCTACACCGACGGACTGATCGAGACGCGCGACCGCGACCTGGAGGCGGGGATCGCCGCGCTGCGGGGGGCGCTCGCCGGGGCCGCCGCCGGGCTGGAGGACGCCTGCGCCGGCGTCGTCGAGAAGCTGATCGTTCCGCCGAACCACGACGACGTCACGGTGATGCTCGTCCGCACCGGCACCTGACCGCGGACGCGCCGGACGCACAACGAGAGGGGACCCGTTGAACGACCCGGACTGGGCGAGCGGCATCGACCCGAACCAGGCCAGCGTCGCCCGCGTCTACGACTACCTGCTGGGCGGCGCGCACAACTTCTCCGCCGACCGCGACATCGCCCGGACGCTGGAGGCGATCGAGCCGCAGGCGCGCGCGATCGCGGCGGCGAACCGGGCGTTCCTGGTGCGGGCGGTCCGGTACCTGGCGGCGGAGGCCGGCGTCCGGCAGTTCATCGACATCGGCTCGGGCATCCCCACGCAGGGCAACGTGCACGAGATCGTCCACCGGGTCGACCCGGCGGCGCGGGTCGTCTACGTCGACCACGATCCGGTCGCGGTCGCGCACAGCACCGCGCTGCTGGACGGCGAGCCGAACGCCGCGGTGATCCAGGCGGACCTGACCCGGCCCGCCGAGATCCTCGGCCACCCGACCGTCCGGAAGATGATCGACTTCGGCGAGCCGGTGGGGCTGCTGCTGGTCGCCGTCCTGCACTTCATCACCGACGAGCAGGACCCGGGCGCCATCGTGGCCGAGCTGACCGCGCCGCTCGCGCCCGGCAGCCACCTGGCCGTCAGCCACGGCACGCACAAGCAGCAGACCGGCGAGGCCGTCACGAAGGTGTACCGGCGGGCCGTGTCGCAGGGCGAGCCGACCCTGCGCACCGCCGGGGAGATCGGCGCCTTCCTCACCGGCTTCGACCTGCTCGATCCCGGTCTCGTGCACGGCCCGCTGTGGCGTCCCGGCTCGCCGGACGACCTGCCGGACGACCCGTCCCGCTTCTGGTTCCTGGTCGGCGTCGCCCGCAAGCCCTGACCCCGCCCCCTCTTCGTTGAGTTGCGGCGAGTCGTCGTTATGGGACGTCCCATAACGACGACTCGCCGCAACTCAACGTGGGGTCAGCGGGTCTGGTAGGGGCCGACGCGGGTCGGCGGGACCTTCTCCGCGAGCGCGTGCTTGCGCGCGAGCTCGTTGCCGTTGACGGTGAGCGTGCTGTTCGCGAACTGCTCGGTGACCGCCGCGGTGGCGTCGATCATCTGGTCGAAGCCCTGCAGGTTCACGTTGTCGTAGCGGTCGCAGGCGGAGTGGTAGCACGGGTCGTAGGCGATGCCGGCGGTGCCGCCGTACACCTTCGCCTGCTCCTCGGTCTTGATCTTCTCGGCGCCGGTGAAGATGCCGCCCGCCGGGATGCCCGCGGTGATGAAGGCGTTGTAGTCGGACCGGCCGTCGAACGCGGTCGGGTCGGTGGCGAGGCGGCGTCCGGTGAAGTAGTCGTTGAACGCCTTCTCGATCGCGCCGGTCCCGGCCGGGGTGTCGACGTTGTTGCCACCCTCGCTGTTGTCGCCGTCGTAGACGAACCGGACGTAGTTGGGCGAGGCGAGCATGTCGAAGTCGAGCATCAGCGCGACCTTGTCGCGCTCGGCCTGCGGCAGGTTGTCGACGTAGTACTGGGAGCCGAGCAGGCCCTCCTCCTCGGCGCCCCAGAACGCGAACCGCACCTGGTTGCGGACCTTCTTGCCGAGCTTGTGGATCTGCTTGGCCATCTCCAGCAGCGTCGCGGTGCCGGAGCCGTCGTCGTTGATGCCGGGCCCGGCGACGACGCTGTCGTTGTGCGCGCCGACCACCACGACGTTGTCGGCGCGTCCGCGCGGGGTGTCGGCGATGACGTTGGCCGCCTCGCGCTTCTGGTTGGTGGTGTCGGTCTTGACGTGCAGCGTCACGCCGCCGTTCTGCGCCTGCTTGACGAGGTCGGTGCCGACCGCGTTCGTCGGGCCGACGACCGGGATCGAGTACGGCGTGGTGAGGGTGCCCGCCACCGGTCCCGGCTCGTCGGGCAGCTGGTAGATGACGACGGCGCTCGCGCCGGCGGCGATGGCGTTGTCGGCCTTGACGGAGAAGAAGCAGCCGCCGCGCTGGATCAGCGCGATGTTCCCCTTCGGGAACCCGGTGAAGTCGCCGGCCTCGCATCCGCTGCCGGTTCCGGACGCGGCCGGGTCGACGGGGGTCGCGGCGGCGGTGACGTCGCCGGACCCGGAGTACTGCAGCGTCGCGAAGTCGGTGTCGGGGGTGAACGTCTTCGGCGCCGGCGCGGTCTCGGCGAACGTCGCCGGCGCGTTCTCCTGCCAGAAGTCGAAGGTGAAGTTCTGGACCGTCGGCTGGTAGCCGGCGCGCTTCAGCTGGTCGGCGATGTACTTGATGGTGATCTTGTTGCCGTCCAGGCCGGCGGCCCGGTTGCCGCCGTTGGCGTCCGCGATCTTCTGCAGGTTGAGCTGGTGGTGGCGGACGGCCTTGAGGGTGACGAGCCCGGCCAGCCGTGATCCGGCCGGCGCGGCGGCCTCGGCACCGGGCGCCACCAGGGCGGTGGCGGCGAGCGAGAGGCCGAGGAGGGAGGCGAGCGCGGCTCTGCGCATGACCGTGTCTCCGTTGCGTGGGGGACAAATCGCACGAAGCGTGACATGTGGGCTTACCGCGGACAAGATCTAGAGTTGCCAATCCGCGGCCCGTAGCCGGAAGCGGCCAGACGGAGCGGCCGGGCACTTTCAGGGGCGCCGATTTAGCTCATCTGACGAGCACATGTCAACCCCACCGGCGTCCGCGCAGGCGATAAATACAGGTTGATAGCACTGGTCAGCGATAAATCCGACTCAGTATGCTTCGGGCCTTTGCAGCTCAGCAACGGAGCGAGCTCCGCGAACGGACGAAAAGGAAGTGAACCGGTGACGCGACCCGACCAGGCGCCCGCGCCGCCGCGGCGTCCGCGCGGCCGGACCGGGCCGCGCACCCGCAGCATCAGGCGCCGGATCGCGCTGCTGCTGGCCGTCCCGCTCACCTCGCTGCTGATCCTGTGGGCCATCCCGACGGGGGTCTCGCTGAACAGCGCGCTCGAGCGGTACGACTTCTCGACCGTCTACGACAAGGTCGGGCTGCCGGCCACGACCGTCATCGAGGCGATCCAGCAGGAGCGCTCCGCGGCCGTCGTGTCGCTGGCGGCGCGCAGCGCCGCGAACGACAGGAAGTACCAGGCGCAGACCGCCCGCACGGACGCGATCGTGGCGGCGTTCCGCAAGTCGGCCTTCTCCTCGGCCGCCAAGGACGCGATGAACGACGCCGTGCTCCAGCGGACGCGGCTGCTCAGCGGCGCCTTCGACGACCTCGGCTCGCTGCGCGCCCAGGTCCGCATCGGCAGCCCGCCGCTGCGGATTATCAACGGGTACAGCAAGATCTCCGACGGCACGATCCGGGTGCTCACGACGCTGGTGAGCGTCAACGCCATCTCGGTCTACCAGCAGACCAACGCCCTGCTGGACATGTACTGGGCCCGCGAGTTCATGCTGCGCGAGGCCGACCTGGTCAACGGGCTGCGGCACGGCCGGATGACCACCGACGACCGCGCCGCGTTCACCGGCTGGGCGAGCAACCGCGACCAGTTCTTCGAGCTCGGCCGCGCGTCGGCGAGCGGCGGCATCGGCAAGATCATGGCCGACCTGGTCGACTCGCAGGCCTACACCGACTACTCCGTGCTGGAGAACGACGTCGTCACCAACGGCGCGAACCCGGACCCGCGCGAGTGGCGGGCCGCCGTCGCCGCGGTGTCGCCCGTCTGGCTCGGCGCCGCCGCCAAGGCCGGCGACGAGGTGAACCGCAAGGACGTGGAGCCGGCCGGCCGCCGGATCATGCTCGCCTTCTACCTGATCGGCGGGCTCGGCCTGCTCGCCGTCGTGGTGTCGGTGGTGCTGTCGCTGCTGTTCGCGCGGCGGATCACCTTCGAGCTGCGGCAGCTCCAGCGCAGCGCGCAGGAGCTGGCGCACGAGCGGCTGCCGCGGCTGGTCGCGCGGCTGCGGCGCGGCGAGAAGGTGGACGTGGACGCCGAGGCGCCGCGTCCGCAGGGCGGGGGCACCCGGGAGATCGCGCTGGTCGGCGAGGCGTTCGGCGCCGTCCAGCGGACGGCGGTCAGCACCGCGGTCGGCGAGGCCGACCTGCGCGCGGCCATCAACCGGGTGTTCGTGAACCTGTCGTGGCGCAGCCAGTCGCTGCTGCACCGCCAGCTCCGGCTGCTGGACCAGATGGAGCGCCGCGCCGCCAGCCCCGAGGAGCTGGACGACCTGTTCCGGCTGGACCACCTCACCACCCGCATGCGCCGGCACGCCGAGGGCCTGGTCATCCTGTCCGGCTCGCCGACCGTCCGCGCCTGGGACCACCCGGTCTCCGCCGAGGACGTGATCCGCGCGGCGATCGCCGAGGTCGAGGACTACACCCGGGTGGAGGTGACCGGTGCGTCGTCGGCCGCGGTGACCGGCGCCGTGGTCGCCGACGTGATCCACCTGCTCGCCGAGCTGATCGAGAACGCCGCGTCGTTCTCCCCGCCGACCACCGAGGTCACCGTCAAGCTCGAGACGGTCGCGAACGGGCTGGCGGTCGAGGTGGTCGACCGCGGCGTCGGGCTCGCCCCGGACGAGCGCGACGAGCTGAACCGGCGGCTGGCCGGCGCCGGGGAGTTCGACCTGGTCGACACCGAGCGGCTCGGGCTGTTCGTCGTCGCGCGGCTCGCCGACCGGCACGGCATCGGCGTGTCGCTGCAGCCGTCCCCGTACGGCGGGACGACCGCGATCGTGCTGGTCCCGCACTCCCTGGTGGTGCTGGACGAGCCCCGGGAACTGCTGGGCGGCGACGAGGCCCCGCTGGTCGGGCACCCCGTGGGGTCCGCCGTGCCGGCGCCGCGCGGCCTGGCCCGTCCGGTGCGTCCCGCGCTGCCCGGCCCGGCCTACCCGCCCGCGTTCCCGCCGCCGGCCGCGCCGCCCGACGGGCGGGCTCCCGGACCCGCCGCGCCGGCCGGTGGCCGGACCCGGCCGCCCGCCGAGGATCCGGAGCCGGCCGGCGCCGAATCCAGCGAGGTCACGGGCCGGCTTCCCCGGCGGGTGCGGCAGCGGAACATGGCGCCGCAGTTGCGGGCGCGTCCCGCGCCGGAGCCCGCGGCCGCCGTCCCGGAGCAGGAGCGGGAGTGGGGCGGCGGGCCGGCCGAGGAGTACGAGGAGCCGAGCCCGGAGGTCAGCCGGGACCTGATGGCATCGCTACAGTCGGGATGGCTTCGGGGCAGGGACGACGACGAGCCGGACGATCGCGACCCGCGCGATGAATGGGGGCAGGGATGACGCAGCACGCCACCGGAGAGCTGGACTGGCTGCTGGACGATCTGGTGAACCGGGTCGGGGAGGTGCACCAGGCCGTGCTGCTGTCGCGGGACGGCCTGGTGATGGGCGCCTCCGGCGGGGTCACCCGCAAGGACGCCGAGTTCCTGGCGGCGCTGTCGTCGGGCTTCCACAGCCTGGCCAACGGCGCCCGCGAGCACTTCCAGGCCAAACAGGTCCGGCAGACCGTCGTCGAGCTGGACGGGCTGCTGTTCTTCGTCATGCCGGCCGGCAACGGCAGCTGCCTGGCGGTGCTGAGCGACGCGGGCGGCAACGCCGGGCTCGTCGCCTACGAGACGACGATGCTGATCAAACGGGTGCGGCGCCAGCTCGGCACGGCGCCGCGGGCGGAGGCCGCCGACCCCTCACAGGCCGGCGCCCCGGGCTGAGCCGGCCGTGGAGACCCCGAGAGAGCGCTGGGTCGGCGCGGACGCCGGCCCGATCGTGCGGCCGTACGCGGTGACCCGGGGGCGCACCCGCCCCCGGGGGCTGGTCGCCGACCTGGTCACGCTGCTGATCGCGACGGGCCGCACGCCCGGCGAGCGGGTGTGGCTGTCGCGCGAGCAGCGGCGGCTGCTGGAGCTGTGCCGCCGCCCCTCCACCCCGGCCGACCTGGCCTCCGACACCGACCTGCCGCTGCGGGTCGTGCAGGTCCTGCTGGCGGACCTGCACCACTACGGCCTGATCGAAGAACTCCGCCAGGGCGGGCCGTCCGGGCAGAGCGCCGGACGTCCCGACCCGAAGATCCTGATGAGAGTGCTCGATGAACTCCGCCGCCTATGACCCCACCGCGCCGGCCGAGGACCTCCCCGCGCACACGCTGAAGATCCTGGTGGCCGGCGGCTTCGGCGTCGGCAAGACCACCCTGGTCGGCGCCGTCAGCGAGATCCGCCCGCTGCGCACCGAGGAGACCCTCACCGACGCGTCCGTCGGGGTGGACGACCTCGGCGGCGTCGAGCGCAAGACCACCACCACCGTCGCCATGGACTTCGGCCGGCTCACCTTCTCCGGCGGCGTCCGGCTGTACCTGTTCGGCACCCCCGGCCAGGAGCGGTTCTGGTTCATGTGGGACCAGATCGCCTACGGCGCCGTCGGGGCGATCGTCCTGGTCGACACGCGCCGGCTGCCGACCAGCTTCGCCTCCATCGACTTCTTCGAGAACCGGGGGATCCCGTTCGTCGTCGCCGCGAACGTGTTCGACGGCGCCCGCCGCTTCACCGCCGAGGAGATCGCCGACGCGCTCGACCTCGATCCGGACGTCCCGGTCGTGCTGTGCGACGTCCGGCACTACGACTCGGCCAAGAACGTCCTGATCCGGCTGGTGGAGCACGCCCTGCAGTCGACGGGATGACCGGTGGTCAGGCCGTCGTCCGCGCGACGACGAGGGCGGCGAGCGCGGCGTAGGCGGCGGAGTCGTCCAGGCCCGTCTGCGCCTTGATCTCGCCCCGGTGGATCGACTCCATGACCTGGCCCGCGACGGCGCCGACGAACTCCGCGTCGGCGGCCGGGGCGGCCTCGCGGACGAGCGCCTGCACGCGCCGCGCCGCGATCAGGGTGTTGCGCTTGTAGATCTCGCGGGCGGGGGCGAAGGCGTCCAGGTCGGCGAAGAAGGCGGGCGAGGCGGGCGCCAGCTCGGCGGAGATGGCGCGCAGGTAGGCGCCGACCCGCTCGCGGGGCCCGGCGCTCGCGTCCACGGCCGCCTCGACCCGCTCGGTCGCGCGGCGGAAGAACGCCCGCACCACCGTCACGATGATCTGCTCGCGGCTGGCCGCGACGGCGTACAGGGTGCTCTTGGAGCAGCGCAGGACGGCGGCCAGCTCGGCGACGCTCAGCCCGGCGAACCCCCGGTCGAGGAACACCTCGATGAGCCGCTCGATCAGTTCCGCGCGGCGCCGCGCGGCCCGGGTCTCCGTCATCCCGTGACAGTACCAAAAGGGGTTCTCTGGTACGGATTCTGGTACCGTTCAGGTGGCGAAAGGAGTCGCGCATGCCCGCCACCCGGCACCTGCCCACGTCCGAGTCCGAGGACCTGCTCGCGCTCGCCCGCGAGATCGCCGCCAAGGAGCTGGCGCCCCGCGTCGCGGACGCCGAGCGCACCGGCACCTTCCCCCGCGACGTCTTCGCGACGCTGGGCCGGGCGGGCCTGCTCACGCTCCCCTACCCCGAGGAGTTCGGCGGCGGCGCCCAGCCGTACGAGATCTACCTCCAGGCCCTGGAGGAGATCGGCGCGGTGTGGGCCAGCGTCGGCGTCGGTGTCAGCGTGCACGCGCTGTCCTGCTTCCCGGTGTTCGCCTTCGGCTCCGGCGAGCAGCGCGCGCGCCTGCTCCCCGGCATGCTGTCGGGCGAGCAGCTCGGCGCGTACTGCCTGTCCGAGGCGCACGCCGGCTCCGATCCCGCCGCGATGCGCGCCAAGGCCGTCCGGGACGGCGACTCCTACGTCCTCAACGGCGCCAAGGCGTGGACGACCCACGGCGGCAAGGCCGACTTCTACACCGTCATGGCCCGCACGTCCGACGAGGGGTCGCGCGGCATCTCCTGCTTCTACGTCCCGGCGGACACTCCCGGCCTGGAGTTCGACCAGCCCGAGGACAAGATGGGCCTGATGGGCTCCACCACCGCGACCGTCCGGCTGGTGGACGCGCGGATCCCGGCCGGCCACCTGATCGGCGCCGAGGGCCAGGGCCTGTCCATCGCGCTCGCCGGCCTGGACGCCGGCCGGCTCGGCATCGCCGCCGTCGCCACCGGCCT
Organism: Actinomadura napierensis; assembly: GCF_039529375.1. Classification (NCBI taxonomy): domain Bacteria; kingdom Bacillati; phylum Actinomycetota; class Actinomycetes; order Streptosporangiales; family Thermomonosporaceae; genus Actinomadura; species Actinomadura napierensis. The sequence continues at coordinate 19,582 of NZ_BAAAMR010000029.1, read as the reverse complement.
CTCCCAGGGCGCCCTCGACCACGCCGTCGCCTACGCCAAGGAGCGCGAGGCGTTCGGCAAGGCGATCATCGACCACCAGGGCCTGGCGTTCGTCCTCGCCGACATGGCCGCCGCGGTCGAGTCGTCCCGCGCCACCTACCTGTCGGCGGCCCGCCTGAAGGACGCCGGCCGCCCCTACGGCCGCGAGGCGTCCATCGCCAAGCTGGTCGCCACCGACAACGCCATGAAGGTGACCACCGACGCCGTCCAGGTCCTCGGCGGCGCCGGCTACACCCGCGACTTCCCGGTGGAGCGCTTCATGCGCGAGGCCAAGGTCATGCAGATCTTCGAGGGCACCAACCAGATCCAGCGCCTCGTCATCTCCCGCCACCTCGCCCGCTGACCCACCCGGCCGCAAGCGCGGAGAAATGGGGTGCGGGGGCGCAAAACGCCCTGGGAGCATGGCGGGGTGAACGGCACCCTCGAAGAACTCGTCATCTCGCGTACACTTCGCGTTCCCACGCCGCAGGGCGAGGCGGGAACGGGCGAGGTCGCGGCTCGGCAGTTCGACGCGGCGCTGATGTCGGCGGGGTTCAAGCTGTCGCGGGACCTGCTGGAATGGCTGTCGGGCCTCTATGAGGGCGACGTCATCGACGTCGCCGTCCGGGTTCTGAAGACCGTGCGGACGATGGCCGGTGACCACGTCCGGCACAACGTGTACTTCCGCAACTTCCCGCGCAACGTGCCGGACACCGTCGACTTCTGGGCCGAGTGCATACAGAAGTGGCTGCTCGACCCGGTGTCGGCCGCCGATGTCAGGAGCGCCGCGTCCCAGGGGTGGCTGAACCTGCTCGACTTCCCGGACTACGGGCGGTACCTGCACACGTACGAGGAAATGCTCGCGGCGCAGGACGACTTGATTGCGAGCGCGAAGGACCGCGTCACCGTCCTGCACCTGGGTGAGAGCCTCGACCGTGAGGTGGAGGAGCTGTACGTGGCGCTGGCCGGCAGCGTCACTCCGCTGAACGACGCCGATCTGGAGGCGCTGCGCGTTCTCGCCGAGCACTGCGTCGCGGGACGGCAGCCGGACGCGATCCCGGTGCGGGAGAACCGGGCCATCGTCAATGCGGTGCGGGTGAAGGCGGGGATGCCGCTGCTGCTCGACACCGTCACCGACGTGCTGCGGCTGGCCTGCGCGCTGTCGGACGGCGACGTCACGTTGATGGAGCCGACACGGTTCCGGTCGCTGGGGCGGCCGCTGCGGCGCGCGCTGCTGGCTGGCCTGGACGAGGTCGTCCGCGACTCCCCCGCCAAGCTCGGCGATGTCAGCCAGTACCGGGAGGAGTGGAAGCGGCTGGGTGAGCGGCTGCATCCGCACGAGTTCCCGGCGTGGCCGCATGCGGCGGACGTGTTCGCGATCGCGCGCCGGGAGAAGACGGCGCGATCGTTCGCGGGTCGTGTCGAGATGCTGGTCGGTGAGGGCGACGTCGCCGGGGCGGCACGGTTGCTGGGCGGTGCGCCGGGGATGCTGTTCCGGTCGGCGGACCGGCTGCTGCGCCTCACGTCCGGCGACGAGCGGGACGCCGTTTTCGAGGCGATCGAGGCGGCCGCGAGCGGGGTCTCGGGGCGCGTCGTCCTGTCGCTGCGCGAGCACCTACTCAACCGGCCGGAGAAGCCCGGCCACGCGCGGGTCTTCGCCAACCGGCACGGCCGTGGCGCCGTCGTTGTGGACGCGCGGCCGCCGCTCGGCGACGACGTGCGGGAGCGGCTGGTGGCGCTGCTGGACGGGGAGGTCGCGCGGCGGCTGCCGGAGCCCGGGCACCTGGTCGTCGATCCGAATGTCCTGGACGTCGCGCTGCCCCTGAGCGGGAAGGCCACGGCCGCCGGAATGGGCGTCCTCCCGCGCGGGTCGGTTTCGCCGGTCGAGGGAGAGCTGCTCCGGTTCTTCATTTACTGGAAGCAGGCGAAGGCCCGGACCGACTTCGACCTGTCGGCGCTGATGCTGGACGGCGACTACCTGAACCCGACGTGGCTGTCGTACACGTCGCTGACGGAAGTCGGCGGCGAGCACTCCGGCGACATCACCTCCGCGCCGGACGGGGCGTCGGAGTTCATCGACCTGCGACTCAGGGAGATTCCGGCGCGGGTGGTGATCCCGCAGGTCAACGTGTACTCGGGCGAGGGGTTCGAGCAGGTCGCCGAGTCGTTCTTCGGGTTCATGCTCCGCGATTCCGAGCAGAAGGGACGGCCGTTCGAGCCGCGGACGGTGCGGATGAAGTCGGACCTGCGCGGTGCGGGCCGGGTCGCGCTCCCGCTGGCGTTCCTGCGCGGCGACGACGGCCGGTGGCGTGCCAAGTGGCTGCATCTGTTCCTCAAGGGCCACATCGACTACAACCAGGTCGAAGGCAACCGCCTCACCACGGCGGCGCTGGTCCGGGCGGTCGTGGAGCGCCGGTACCCGACCGTCCGGTATCTGACGGACCTGTGGGCGTCCAAGGCCGGGAAGGTCACGGTGTGGGACGGTCAGGTGCCTGACGAGCCGGTGACGTTCGTGGGGTTCGAGCGGCCGCAAGGTCTCCATGAGGAGTCGCGGGTGTTCACGCCGGAAAATCTGCGCGACATCGTCCCAGCCTGATTGCTAGCCTGAGCGCGGCGAGGCCATGAGGGGGCTTCCTTCTCATACTTCTGATGACTCCAGCCCTCTCGCTCTCTTCGCCCTGGCGTTCACAGGACGGGCGCCGCCTCACCGGGCGGCGCCCGTCCTTCGTGTGCGGGGCAGAATGGCAGAGTGACACGTGAGTCCGTCCTGACCAGGGCGGTGCGGATATTCGACGCGTTCGATCCCGACCATCCGGCGCTGTCGGTGTCGGAGATCGCGCGGCGCACCGGCCTGCACGTGGCGACGGCGTCGCGGCTGGTCGACGAGCTGGTGCGGCACGGGCTGCTCGCGCGGGACGAGCGGCGCCGCGTGCGGGTCGGCCTGCGCATGTGGGAGCTGGCGTCGCGGGCCGCGCCGACGCTCGGGCTCCGCGAGGCCGCGATGCCGTTCATGGAGGACCTGCACGCGGTGATCGGCCACCACACCCAGCTCGGCGTGCTGGACGGCCGCGAGGTGCTGTTCGTGGAGCGGCTCTCGATGCCGAACGCGGTGATCAACCTGACCCGGATCGCGGGGCGGCTGCCGCTGCACGCCTCGTCCAGCGGGCTGGTGCTGCTTGCGAACGCGCCCGCCGACCTGCAGGAGGACGTGCTGGCCGGGGAACTCGTCGCCTTCACGCCGAGCACGGTGGTCGATCCGCGCCGGCTGCGGGCGCTGCTCGCCGACGTGCGCCGCAGCGGCGTCGCGCTGTGCCCCGGCTACATCGACGAGCGCGCGACCGGCATCGCCGTGCCGGTCCGGGGACCGGACGGCAAGGTCATCGCGTCGCTGTCGGTCGTGGTCCCGAACGACGGCAACGCCCGCGCCCAGGTCCCCGCGCTGAAGGCCGCCGCGCGGGGCATCTCGCGGGCCGCCGGCGCCGACGCGTTCGACCTGGCGCCCGACACCCGTCCGGCCTGACGGAACCGCGGGTCAGGACAGGTGGACGTAGTCGTAGTCGAAGGGCTTGCCGTTGATGCCGTTGCGGGGCGGGGCGATCCAGGAGGCGATCTTGCCGCGCTCGTGGACGGGGCGCATCAGCGAGCGGACGTGGGTCTTGTCGACCTCGGTCGGCAGCCAGGCGGCCTGGCGGGCCTCCCACTCCTCGGGGGCGAGGCGCTCGCCCCTGGGGGTGGCCTCGATGCCGGCGAAGGCGCCGACCTTGCGGTTGAACGCGACGCTGGGCAGGTAGAGGCGCTGCGGCAGGCCCGCGTCGGCGAGGATGCGGTTCCAGCGGTTGACGCCGCTCTGGCAGTCGGAGACGTACTCGCGGCGCAGGTCGGTGTTGAGGCCGACGAGGGCGGCGACCTCGGTCTGCCCGATCTCGCCGTCGACCAGGGCGTCCACCAGGATGGCGTCGTCGGTGAGGCGGTGGTCGTCCTTGCGCCGGCCCTCCATCCAGCGGCCCTTGAGCCCGGCGGTGTAGTAGTTGGCGACGTTGCTGGACGTCTCGGAGCCGAACAGGTCGAGCGACACCGAGTAGTGGAAGTTCAGGTACTTCTGGATCATGTCCAGGGGGATCGCGCCGTAGGCGGCGACGTCGTCGGTGTCGTGCTCGATCATGAGCTGGACGGTCCGCTCGACGACGCGGTCGATGCCGGTGGTGCCCACCATCATGTGGTGGGCCTCTTCCTTGAGCATGAACTCGCAGGTGCGCGACAGCGGGTCGAACCCGGATTCCTTCAGGGTGCCGAGCTGGTACTTGCCGTCCCGGTCGGTGAAGTAGGTGAACATGAAGAAGGAGAGCCAGTCGGGGGTCTCCTCGTTGAAGGCGCCGAGGATGCGCGGCGACTCCTCGCTGCCGGAGTTGCGGTGCAGCAGTTCCTCGGCCTCCTCGCGGCCCTCGCGTCCGAAGAAGGCGTGCAGGAGGTAGACCATCGCCCACAGGTGGCGGCCCTCTTCGACGTTCACCTGGAACAGGTTGCGCAGGTCGTAGAGGCTCGGGGCGGTGGCGCCGAGGTTGCGCTGCTGCTCGACGGACGCGGGCTCGGTGTCGCCCTGGATGACGATCAGGCGCTGCAACTCGGCGCGGTACTCCCCCGGCACCTTCTGCCAGGCGGGCTCGCCCTTGTGCGCGCCGAAGCCGATGCGGCGGTCGCCGTCGCGTTCGGCGAGGAAGATGCCCCAGCGGTAGTCCTTCATGGCGACGTGCCCGAAGTGCGCCCAGCCCTCGCGTCCGACGTTCACGGCGGTGCGCAGGTAGACCTCCTGGGTCGGCAGGGTCGGGCCCATCGACTCCCACCAGGACAGGAAGTTCGGCTGCCACGACTCCAGGGCCCGCTGCAGGCGCCGGTCCTCGTGCAGGTCGACGTTGTTCGGGATCTTCTCGGAGTAGTCCGCGGAGACGGGCATGCTCAGACTCGCTTTCGGTCGAAGTCGGCGCGCCGTCCGGTGCCGTAGCGGCGCAGCGCGCCGTCCGGGCCGGACGCGTTCGGCCGGTTGAAGATCCAGTTCTGCCAGGCGGTGAGCCGGCCGAAGATCTTGGTCTCCAGGGTCTCGGGGCCGGGGAAGCGGTAGTTGGCCTCCAGGCCGGTCAGGGCGTCGGGGGAGAATCCGGCGCGCTCCTCGACGGCGATGCGGACCTCCTCGTCCCAGTCGATGTCGTCGGGCGCGAAGGTGACCAGGCCGAGGCGCTCGGCGTCGCCGGCGTCGAGGGGCTTGGCGACGGCGTCGCGGACGGCGGCCAGGGCCTCGTCGTCACCGAGGAAACGCGTCTCCAGGCGGGTGAGGCCGTTGCCCATCGGAAGGGGGCCGAGGTTCATCGCATCGACGGCGATGGTGGCGGGGTCGGCGTCCGGGTCGACGTCCTCGAAGACGCCTTCCAGCTGGTAGGAGCGGTCGGCGGCGAGCGCGAGCTCGAGCAGGGAGCCGGCGAAGCAGCTGCCGGGCTCGATCAGCGCGATGAGGCTGCGGCTGGTGACGTCGAGGCGCTTCAGCGTCCGCTTGAGGTACAGGACGATCTCGTTCGCGAGCCAGTCGCCGGGGTTGTCGAGCAGCAGGCGGTCGTGGTCGAGGACCTTCAGCGGGTCGCCGGCGGTGCGGAAGATCCACGTGCCCAGGGACGGCTCGTTGGTGCGCAGGTCGAGGATCAGGTCGTCCAGCTCGCGGGTCATCGCCAGGGACCAGAACTCCGCGCCTTGGACGTGGACGCCCGCGATGTCCTCGGGTGCGTCGGCGACGGGGCCGGCGATGGTGATCTCGACGGCGGCGGCGTCGCGGTCCAGCTTCGCCGTCACGTGCCGGTAGGCGATCTCGTCTTCGGTGCGGGTCTTGTCGAGCGGGGTCAGCGCGACGCCCTCGGCATCGGCCGGACGGTTCGAGCGGGCGGCCAGCTCGGCGGCTCGGTCCGCGACGGCGGCGTCCCACGCGGTGCGGGCCACGGCCTCGTCGACCAGCCGCCACGCGACGGCCTTCTTGCCGCCGAGCCCCTCGGCTTTGGTGGAGAAGTAGTCGGCCCGGTCGCGGCGGACGTGGCGCTTGTCGGTGACGCGGGTCAGCCCGCCGGTGCCCGGCAGCACGCCCAGCAGCGGCAGCTCCGGCAGTGAGACGGTGGACGACCGGTCGTCCACGAGCATGATGTGGTCGCAGGCGAGCGCCAGCTCGTAGCCGCCGCCCGACGCTGTGCCGTTGCACGCGGCGAGGTAGGTCTGCCCCGAGTTGGCCGTCGCGTCCTCGATGCCGTTGCGGGTCTCGTTGGTGAACTTGCAGAAGTTCACCTTCCACGCGTGCTCGGACGCGGCCAGCATCCGGATGTTGGCGCCCGCGCAGAAGATCTTCTCCTTGCCGCTGGTCACCACGACCGTGCGGACCCCGGGGTGCTCGAACCGCAGCCGCTGGACGGCGTCGTACAGCTCGATGTCGACGCCCAGGTCGTAGGAGTTGAGCTTCAGCTCGTAGCCGGGGACCAGGCCCCCCTGTTCGTCGACGTCCATCGTCAGCGTGGCGACCGGACCGTCGACCTCGACCCTCCAGTGCCGGTAGCGGGCCGGATCCGTCCGGAACTCGACGTGCATGGGGTGCTCCTCCAGTCTGTCCGTGCTCCCATGCTCCACAGGACACGGTCACCACGTCAAGAGTTTGTAGCATATCGGCACCGGGCGAGCCGCCGCCGGAACAGCGGCGGCGTGCGGGGTCAGTCGCGTCCGAGGAGGGCGGCGGCCAGGTCGCGGACGGCGAAGCGGCGCAGCTTGCCGCTGGCCGTGGTCGGCAGCACGTCCATGATCAGCACTTCGCGGGGCCGCTTGAACGCGGCCAGGCCCGCCCGGCAGAACTCGATCAGCTCCTCCGGCTCGGCCTTCACCCCGTCCGCGAGGACGACGCACGCGATCGGCTTGTCCAGGCCGTCGCCGTCCGGGAGGCCGACGACCGCGACCATCGCGACCGCCGGATGCTCCAGCAGCCGGGCCTCCACCTCCGCCGGCGACACCCAGATGCCGCCCGCCTTGAGCATGTCGCCGGTGCGCCCGAGGCAGGTGTAGTAGCCGTCCTCGTCCACCACGTAGGTGTCGCCGGTGCGCAGCCACTCGCCCTGGAACACCTGCCGGGTCGTCTCCGTCCGGCACCAGTAGCCCGTGGCGATCGACTCGCCCTTCACCAGCAGCGACCCGGGGGTGCCGGGCGGGACGTCGGCGCCGGCCGAGTCGACGACGCGCAGTTCGTAGCCGGGGACGGCGACGCCGGTGGTGCCGTGACGCACCTCGCCCGGACGGTTCGACAGGAAGATGTGCAGGCACTCGGTCGAGCCGATGCCGTCGATGATCTCCACGCCGTACCGCTCGGTGAAGCGGCGGCACAGCTCGGCGGGCAGCGGCTCGCCCGCCGACACCGCCAGCCGCACCGACGCGAACGCCTCGGACGGCACGTCCGCGTTCAGCAGCGCGGCGTAGAAGGTGGGGACGGCGAAGAACAGCGTGGGACGGTACTCGCGCAGCCGCTCGGCCACGGACGCGGGCGTCGGCCGGTCCGGGTCGAGGATCGTGGTGGCGCCGGCGGCGAGCGGGAAGAACAGCGAGTTGCCGATGCCGTAGGCGAAGAACAGCTTGGCGACCGAGTAGCAGCGGTCCTCCGGCGTGATGCCGAGGACCTGCCGGCCGTAGGCCTCCACGACGTGCCGGATGTTGGCGTGCCGGTGCATCGCGCCCTTGGGCTTGCCGGTCGTCCCGGACGTGTAGAGCCACAGCGCGCTGGAGTCGTCGGCGGTCGCGTACGGTTCGCGGACCTCCGCGCCCTGCGCCGCACCCTCCTCGACGAGGTCGGCGAAGGGGTTCAGCCGCACGCCCGCCGGAACGCGGAGCGCCGCGTCCCCTTCGACCGCGTCCCCTTCGACCGCGACGCGCCGGACGCCTGGGGCCAGCGCCAGAGCCTCCTCCGCAGGAAGGGCGAACCGGTCGCTGACCAGCAGCAACCGGGCCCGCGCGTCGTTCAGCAGCGCCGCCAGCTCGGCACCGGTCAGCATGGTCGACACCGGGACGGGGACGGCGCCGAGCCGCATCGCACCGAGGATCGCGCCCGCCATGGCGGGGCCGTCCGCCATGAACAGCACGACCCGCTCCTCAGGCCGCAGCCCCCACGCCTCCAGCCCGGCGGCGACGTTCCCCGCGAGGACGTCCAGCTCGGCGTAGCTGAGGTCGCCGCCGGGGCCGGTGAGCACCGTCCGTCCGGCGGTGACGGGATCCCGCGCGGCCTCCAGCAGATAATCGGAGGCGTTGAACGTGTCCGGCCGCGCTTGGCCGGTCGCCGCGTCAGCGGTCATCGGGGGCTCCCCTTCGCCGTGAACCGTGGCAAATATGTTCTACACTCGCAAAACGCTAGTCAATAGTTATGTGGAATGATGAGGGACCGGATGCAGCCACCCGCGGAGGGAGAGCCGATGACCCCGGCCGCCGGCACGGACGCGGAAACCGGCGCGGGTCCGCGGTTCCGGCGCCGCCGCGAACTCGGGGCGGCGAGCGCGCGCTCGCTGCTGCTGACCGTCCTCGGCGAGTTCGTCCTGCCCGCCGGCGAACCGGTGTGGACGGCGGCGTTCCTGGAGGCGCTCAGGCTGCTCGGGGTCGAGGAGAAGGCCGTCCGGCAGGCGCTCGCCCGAAGCGCGAGCGAGGGCTGGCTGTCCGGGGAGCGGCAGGGCCGGCGCACCGCCTGGCACCTGACCCCGGCCGGGAAGCGGCTGCTCACCGCCGGCACCGAGCGCATCTACGGCTTCGGCCGCCCCGGCGGCGACTGGGACGGGCGGTGGCTGCTGGTCCTCGCCACCGTCCCCGAGACGAACCGGAAGCTGCGGCACCTGCTGCGGACCCGGCTGTCCTGGAACGGCCTCGGCAACCTGTCCCCCGGCGTGTGGGTCAGCCCGCATCCCGAACGCGAGCCCGAGGTGCGCGAGGTGCTCGGCGAGATCGGCGTCGCCGACACCTCGACGCTGTTCGTCGGCGGCCTCGGCGACCTCGGCGAGGCGCGCCGCGTCGCCCGGCAGGCGTGGAGCCTCGACGAGATCGAGCTGGCCTACGAGGACTTCCTCGACGCGGTCCGCGCGCTGCGTCCCGCCGACGATCCGGGGACGTTCGCCGCGCACGCCCGGCTCGTCCAGGAGTGGCGGCGGTTCCCGTTCCTGGACCCGGCGCTGCCGGCCGAGCTGCTGCCGGACGACTGGAGCGGTTCGCAGGCGTGCGCGCTCTTCTACGAGCGGCACGGCGCCTGGCGGCCGGTCGCGGACCGGCAGTGGAAGGCGATGACCGCCGACTGACCGGCCGCTCATCAGCCGGCCGCCGGTGACCTCGCCGCCCGTCCGCCCTCGGGCCCGGGCGGGCCCTGCGGGGTGAGCCGCAGCAGGTTGACGGTGCCCTCGGCGGCCACCCGGCCCTTGTCGTCGGTGATGGTCGCCTGCCAGGTGACGTGGTCGCCGACCCGGTCGACCGGGCGGGCGCGGGCGGTCAGCCGGCCTTCCCGGACGGCGCGCATGAAGCGGGTGTGGTTGCTGATCCCGACGACCCGGTGCTCCAGCCCGACGGTGAGCGCGGCGCCCATGCTGCAGACGGTCTCGTTGATCGCGCAGTACACGCCGCCGTGCACGATCCCGTACGCCTGCATGAGCCTGCCCGTCACCTCGATCTCGGCCACGACCTCCCGGTCGGACGCCTCGACCACCCGCAGGCCCAGCGTGCGGTCCAGCGGGCCCGCGTAGCCGGACGGATCCTCCGCCATCGCAGCCTCCTCGACGATCTCCCGACGCTATCCAGCCGTCCGAAAAGCCGTCAATGCACCGACATGTCCCAGCGGAGCCCGGAACGGCGCAGGTGTAGGCGGCCTTCTCGCGGGAAGGGACGCAGCGCCTTGTCCACGGGCCGGAGGTGACCACATGAGCGGGCTGGTCGGACGGAACCTGCTGGCGGGCGCCGAGCCCGGCGTCGCCGCGGACGCCGGCTATCCGGACGCCCCGCCCCGCATGGGGTTCTTCACCGACACCTCGGTCTGCATCGGCTGCAAGGCCTGCGAGGTCGCCTGCAAGGAGTGGAACGCCGTCCCCGAGGACGGCCTGGAGTTCACCGGGATGTCCTACGACAACACCCAGGGGCTCGGCGCGGACACCTGGCGGCACGTCGCCTTCATCGAGCAGGACAAGCCGGTCGGCGACGCCGACTCCGGCGTGCGGTGGCTGATGGCGTCGGACGTGTGCAAGCACTGCACGCACGCCGCCTGCCTGGACGTCTGCCCGACCGGGTCGCTGTTCCGCACCGAGTTCGGGACGGTCGTCGTCCAGGAGGACATCTGCAACGGCTGCGGCTACTGCGTGCCCGCCTGCCCCTACGGCGTCATCGACCAGCGCAAGGAGGACGGCCGCGTCTGGAAGTGCACCCTGTGCTACGACCGGATCGGCGACGGCCTCGAACCGGCCTGCGCCAAGGCGTGCCCCACCGACTCCATCCAGTTCGGCCCGCTGGACGAGCTGCGCGAACGCGCCGCCGCCCGCGTCGACCAGCTGCACGACATCGGCGTCGAGGACGCCCGGCTGTACGGGCACGACCCGGAGGACGGCGTCGGCGGCGACGGCGCGTTCTTCCTGCTCCTGGACGAGCCGGAGGTCTACGGGCTGCCACCGGACCCGGTCGTGACCACGCGGGACCTGCCGTCCATGTGGAAGCACGCGGGCGTCGCCGCCGCCGCGCTCGCCGGCGGGATAGCCGCGCTGTTCACCGTCCACGGCCGGCCGGGAGGCGGGCGATGAGCACGTCCGACGTCACCAAGGACGGCGTCCAGGGGCAGCGGGAGGGCAGGGACGCCCTCATCGGCCAGGGCAGCCGCAAGGGCGAGCGCCGCAGGCGCCGCGGCGAGCGGGCGATGGTGCCGAAGGCCGAGTTCACCTCCTACTACGGCAAGCCCGTGCTGAACGCGCCGGTGTGGCAGGCGGCCGACATCGCCGGGTACTTCTTCCTCGGCGGCCTGGCGGGCGCCGGGTCGGTGCTGGCGGCGGGCGCGGAGCTGACCGGGCGTCCGGCCGCCGCGCGGGCGCTGAAGATCTCCTCGCTGGCCGCCATCGCCGGATCGGCGGCGGCGCTGGTCCACGACCTCGGACGTCCCGCGCGGTTCTTCAACATGCTGCGGGTGATCAAGCCGACCTCGCCGATGAGCATGGGCTCATGGCTGCTGGCCGCCTACGGCCCGGCGGCCGGCGCCGCCGCGGTGCTGGACGTGACCGGGCTGTTCAAGCCGCTGGGCAGGGCCGCGACGGCGGGCGCCGCGGCGCTCGGCCCGGCGGTCGCCGCCTACACCGCCGTCCTCGCCGCCGACACGGCGGTGCCCGCGTGGCACGAGGGCTACCGGGAGCTGCCGCTGGTGTTCGTCGGCTCCGCCGCGGCCGCCGCGTCCGGGATGGCGCTGCTCGCCTCGCCGGTCGCCGAGACGGCGCCGATGCGCAGCGCCGCGGTGTTCGGCGCGGGGCTCGAACTCGCCGCGTCCAAGCTGATGGAACGCCGGCTCGGGATGGTCGCGGAGCCGTACCGGCAGGGCAAGGGCGGCACGCTGATACGGGCGGCGGAGATCCTGTCGGTCGCAGGCGCCGCCGGCGGCGCGCTGCTCGGCGGGCGCAGCCGCGTCGCGGCGGCCGTGAGCGGCGCCGCGCTGCTGGCCGGTTCGGCGTGCACGAGGTTCGGGGTGTTCCACGCCGGAATGCAGTCGGCGCAGGACCCGAAGTACACCGTGGTGCCGCAGCGCGAGCGCGCGAACGCCCGGGACACGGCGAAGACCGAAGGCGCATGACCGTCAGGTTTCTGCAAGAGCTATGAAATCTTGCGCAAGCTCTTGACCTGACTGCAAGAAGAGAGCATTCTCACGGTGCTCGCGGACGGCCGTCCCCCACCCCCTTCAGGCACGCGCCATGTGCCCTGTGACAGGAGTTCGCCGACATGCACCGTCGAAGCCCCGCTCGCTCCCTGATCACCTCCGCCACCCTCCTGATCTGCGGCGCCGCGCCGTTCGCCGTCCCGTCCCCGGACGGGACGGCCCGCGCCGCCGCACTCCGCGCCGACACGGCCCTCAACGCCAGTGACGTCACCGCGAACCTGTGGGAATGGAACTGGAACTCCGTCGCCAAGGCCTGCACCGACCAGCTCGGTCCCGCCGGGTACGGCGCGGTCCAGGTCGCCCCGCCCGCCGAGTCGGTCAGCCTCGCGTCCACCGGCGACGGCGCCCACCCCTGGTGGGAGGTCTACCAGCCCGTCTCCTACACCCTGACCAGCCGGCTCGGCACGCGCGCGCAGTTCGCCGCGATGGTCACCGCCTGCCACGGCGCGGGCGTCCGCGTCTACGCCGACGCGGTCGTCAACCACATGGCGGGCGCGAACAACACGCTCACCACCACCTACGGCGGCTCGACGTTCGACCCGTCCGGGTACGCCTATCCCGCCGTCCCGTACGGGTACGGCGACTTCCACCATCCCGGCGACGGGTACTGCAACGACGACGACGGCGTCATCGACGACTGGAACGACACCGCCGAGGTCCAGAACTGCGAGCTGGAACATCTCTCCGACCTGAAGACGCAGACCGACTACGTTCGCGGCGAGATCGCCGGATACCTCAACGACCTCGTCGGGCTCGGCGTCGACGGGTTCCGCGTCGACGCGGCCAAGCACATCCCGCAGGCCGACTTCGCGGCTATCAAGGGCGCGCTGCACACCACGACGGCGGAGGGAAAGGCCCCGTACATCGCGCAGGAGGTCATGCCGGGCTCTTCGACCGACGCCCTCAAGCCGTCCGCGTTCACCGCCAACGGCGACGTCATCGGCTTCTCCTACGCCGACGGGTTGAAGGCGCAGTTCTCCGCCGGCACGCTGTCGAACCTGTCGGGCATCCCGTCCTGGTCGCTGGACGCCGGAAGCGGCCAGACGTTCGCGATGGTCGCCAACCACGACACGGAACGCAACGGCAGCACGCTCAGCTACAAGAACGGGACCGCCTACACGCTGGCGAACTACTTCCTGCTCGCCTACCCGTACGGCAGGCCGTCCGTGTTCGACGGGTTCGCCTGGTCGGCGGCCGGGCAGTCGCCGCCCGCCGATTCCAACGGCTTCGTCACCGACGCGAACTGCTCGGACGGCTGGCAGTGCATCACGCAGTCGACCGGCGTCAAGGGAATGGTCGGCTGGCACAACGCCACCGCGTCCGCCACCACCGTCTCCAACTTCACGGCCACCGCCGGCGACGTCATCGGGTTCAGCCGCGGCGCGAAGGGCTGGATCGGGCTGAACGCCTCGTCCGGCGCGTCCACCGCCACCTACAGCACGGGCCTGCCGGACGGCGTGTACTGCGACGTCATCACCGGCGGCACGAAGGCGGACGGCTGCAACGGCACGGCGGTAACAGTGTCGGGCGGAACCGCCACCGTCACGATCCCGGCAGGCGGCGCCGTCGCCATCGACGTCGGCGCGACCGCCGGATGACCCGGTGAGAGCGCGCCCCCGCTCAGCGGTTGCCGTAGTCGGGGGCGCGCTTCTCCACGAACGCGGCCATGGCCTCGGTCTGGTCGGCGGTCATCATCGTCAGGACCTGCTGGCGGTTCTCCAGCTCGACGGCCGCGTCGAACGACGGGATCTCCAGCGACAGCCACATCGCCTGCTTGGTCAGCGACAGCGACAGCGGCGGCATCGACAGCAGGTCGTCGACGGCCCTGTCCACCCGCGCGGACAGCTCATCGGGCGCGACGGCGTCGGCGAGCATCCCGATGCGCAGCGCCTCCTCGGCGTCGAACCGCCGGGCGGTCATCATCAGCTCGTGCGCCCGCCCCGCGCCGACCAGCCGCGGCAGCATCCAGGACGTGCCGATGTCGCAGGCCGAGAACCCGACCCGCATGAACGACACCGCGAACACCGCCGACGTCGAAGCGATCCGCAGGTCCGACGCCAGCACCAGCGCCAGCCCGCCGCCCGCCGCCGCGCCGTTCACCTCCGCCACCACCGGCTGCGGCAACCGCCGGATCCGCTGCACCAGCCCGGCGATGTGCCGCTGCGTGGCCAGCCCCCGCTGCACCGCGCCCGCACCGTCCACGCCCTCCGGCTCGCCGTAGCCGCCCAGGTCCAGGCCCGCGCAGAAACCGCGACCCGCGCCGGTCAGCACGACCGCCCGGCACTCGGGATCCGCGCCCGCCTCGGCCAGCGCCGCGTGCAGGCCCTCGATCATCCCGGCCGTCATCGCGTTCAGCCGCTCGGGCCGGTTCATCTCCACGCGGGTGACGCCCGGCCGCGGCCGGGACACGACGATCTCGCTCAACGTTCCTCCTGCGACGGCTGCGTCCGCCACGGCGGCGGGCGGCGTCAGCGTAGCCGCGTCAGGAGGCGGGCCGGTCGCGCGGGGTGCGGAACAGGCACTCCTGGGTGAGGCTCGCGACGAGCACGCCGTCCCGGGTGTGGATCGTTCCCGAATACAGGCCGCGCCCGGAGGCGACGGTCAGCGGGACGAGGTCCATCAGCACCCACGCGTCCATCCGGACGGGCCGGTGGAACCACACCGCGTGGTCGAGGCTGGACCCCGAGCGGGCCTTCCCGTCGTGCAGCGCCGTCAGCCCGCTGGAGATGTCGGACAGGTACGTCAGCACGCACGCGTGCAGCAGGTCGTCGTCCGGGAGCGGCTCGACGCAGCGCGACCAGACCCGCGTCGGGAAGTCGGACGCCGCGTAGGGCTGGGGCGGCACGCGGCTGTCCATCGAGAACAGCCGCGGCATCTCCGCGTCCGGCAGCGTCTCGGGGCCGGGCGCGTCCGGGGCGGGGTGCACCTGGCGGTCCTCGTCCGCGGCGGGCTGCTGGAACGACACCGACATGTTGAAGATGACCTCGCCGCCCTGCAGCGCGACGACGCGGCGCGCGGAGAACGAGCGGCCGTCGCGGTCCCGGTCGACGCGGAAGATCGTGGGGCGGGCGGCGTCGCCGCCGCGCAGGAAGTAGCCGTGCAGCGAGTGCGGCAGCCGGCCCTCCGGGACGGTGCCGCCCGCCGCGCGCAGCGCCTGCGCCGCGACCTGCCCGCCGTACAGCGGGTACGGGTCGTCGAACACGAGGGCGCCGCGGTACAGGTCCCGGTCGAGCTCCTCCAGGTCCAGCAGTTCCAGAACGGAGTGCATCTCTTCCAGCCGGGGTTCGGGTCGCTCGTTGATCGTGGGTCGCACGGACGAGACGCTATCCGACGTCGCCCGGTGCTTCTCCGGCCGCCCTCACGGCAGGACCTCGTCGACCAGGCCCCAGGCCAGCGCGGTGCGCGCGTCGAGGGGCTCGCCGGTGAGCGCGAGGTACAGGGTGCGCCACCGGCCGATCCGGCGGGGCAGCGACACCGTCCCGCCGGCCCCGGGGATCAGGCCCATCGACACCTCGGGCAGCCGGAACGTCGCGTCGCCGGCCGCGACGACGCGCCCGGCGAACGCGGGCAGCTCGATGCCCGCGCCGACGCAGGCGCCCCGCACCCGGACCTCGATGCGCGGCCCGAGGCGGTGGACCAGCCGGCCCGCGCCCGCGCGGGTCCGCACGAAATGCGCCGTCGCGAGGTCGGGCGCGGTGCCGAACTCGTCCAGGTCGCCGCCGGAGCAGAACACCGGGCCCGCGCCGTCCAGGACGACGCGGGAGATCCCGTCGTCGAGCAGCGCGACGCGGAGGGCGTCGACGAGCGCGTCGCGGAGCTGGCGCCCGTAGGCGTTGCGGCGCTGCGGCCGGTTCAGCGTGATCGACAGGACGCCGCCGTCCCGCGCCATCAGCACCGGGTCCTTGACGTCGGACGGCAGCAGCCGCGGCCCGCGCGAGGCGAGCCAGCGCGCGAACTCGGCCCCGCCGAGCAGCGTCGAGTAGGCGTAGGACTCCACGTCCAGCGCCGCGCCGACGGGCATGCCGTCCGTGGTGCGCAGCACGTCGCGCAGCACCAGCGCCGCCTGCGGGCTGTGCGCGGCCGCGGCGCGCAGCGCGGCGAGCCGTTCCGCCGGGTCGCCGGCGGCGACGCTCTCCGGCCCGCCGCCCGCCGGCCCGGTGAGGGTGAGGTCGAGGGCCCGGACCAGGTCGCGGTCGCCGGCGCCCACGCCGACCAGGATGCGGTCACAGTCGCGGGCGCGGCGCACGGCCCGCGCGACGACCGCGGCGTCGGCCGGCGCGAGGTCCACGGCGACGAGGGGGTCGCGGACCGCGCCGTCCCCGTCGAGCGGCGGCAGGTCCGCCGCGCCGTCCGCGAGGTCCGCTATGGAGACGTGCACGCCGGTCCCTCTCGCCCGGGGACCCTCCGGTGTGGCGGCGGATCCGCGCGTTGATCTCTACCGGGACGGGAGTGTAGCGCCGCGCGCTCTCCGGCGCGGCGGCGGCACCGCGAGTCCGTGCAGGTGAGCGACGTGAACACGGCCGTCCGGCCACCTCAGCGTGGCCTTCGCGGGGACGGCCCGGCGGCGGGCCGCCGGGTTAGGGTGGAGGCTCCCGGGGCCCGGCGGGCGCCCGGGACGTCCGGACGAAGGCGTGCGGGGAGGGGCCGTGCAGGCACCGGGTCAGGCCGTCGAGCGGGTCCGCATCATCGACGCCGCGTACCGCTGCCTGGCGGCGGCGGACGGCGCGCCCGTGACGACCGGCGACATCGTCGCGGCGGCGGGGCTGCCGGACGAGGCGTTCGGCCGGCACTTCGAGTCCAGGGACGCGCTGCTGCTGACGATGTTCCGCCGCGACGGCGCGCTGGTGACGGCGGAGATGCGCTCGTGGGCGGCGTCCGCCGCGAGCCCGCCCGAGGCGCTGCGCGCCCTGGTCGACGGGATGCTGCGGATCACCGCGGACGTCCGGCGCCGCCGCCGGGCGCTCGCGCTGACCTCGGAGGAGGCGACGCGGGCCCGCGGCTGCGCCGAGGAGCGCGCCCGCGCCGCGGCCGAGCAGGAGGCGCTGATCGCGGAGATCCTGGCCGCGGGCCTGGCGGACGGGTCGCTGCCCTGGGCGGACCCGGAGCCGGACGCGCGGTCCGCGCGCGCCGCGCTCGGCCGGGCGTTCGAGCACCAGCTGGCCGGGACGGCGCGGGAGAGCGCGTCGGCGGGCGCCGCCCAGCTCACCGCGTTCCTGTTCCGGGCGCTCGGCGTCCGGTCCGCCAACGGCCGCCCCATGACGAATGTCATGGGCGGGTGATGCGCGAACTCACTGTGCGTGACCGGGTGCCCGCGAACACCATGACGGGTATGGACGCACTCGACGAAAGCACCTCCCGCGACCCCCGCGACCTGCGCGCCTTCCGTGCGATCACCCTGCTCACCGGCGCCTACCTCGTGCTCAGCTGGCTGACGATGGCGGCCGTCTACCTGCTCCGCGACCACCACTCGATGGTGAACGACACCGTGTGGGTGCGCGGGACCATCGTCGCCGTCGTGTCGGTGATCTCGTTCGCCCTCGCCCGCCGCACCGCCAGGGGTTCCCGGGGGGCGTACCGGCGGCTGCGGATCTTCTCGGCGGTGATGGTGGCGGCGGTCGTCGTCATCGTCTCGATCCCCGGCTTCCTCCCGCCGTGGATGAAGGTCGAGCAAGCGGTCTGCGGGCTGCTGCTGCTCTGCGTCGTCGCCATCACCGCGGGCCGGCGCATGCGGGCGCTGTTCGCCGCCGCCAGCGCGGGCCGCTCGGGCGCCGAGTCCGACGGCCGGTAGCGTGCCCGTCATGGACGACGCCGTGACGGCGCCGGCGGGCGGCGGGCCGGCGGCCGATCCGCAGCGGTGGACGCGCGGCCGGCGCCGGGCGGGGCTCGCGACCGGGATGCTGGTGTACCCGTCGGTGGCGGCTGTCGGGGTGGCGCAGTACTCCACGGGGGCGGGCGCTGCGGCGGGGTTCACGATCGCCGCCGTCTTCGCAGCCGTCTACGTCCTCGCCGGCGTCTCGGTCGCCCGCAGGAACGACCGGGTCCGGCTCTGGGTCCTCCACGGCGTGATGGTCGCGCTGTTCCTCGCGGAGCTGCCGTTCGCCCGGAACTTCGCGTTCTACCTGTGGGCGGTCGTCATCGCCTTCACGGCTCTGGTAGTGCGCCGGCGCATCCTCCTCATCGTGCTGGCCGGGGCGCTGCCGCCGCTGATCGTCCCGTGGACGGTGCGGCCGTGGCACGCCGGGCCCGACCTGCTCACCGCGCTGATGATCGTGTTCACCACGATGACCGTCTACGCCTACGCCGAGATGGCCGACACCAACGAGGCACTGGTGGAGGCGCGCGCGGAGGTGGCGCGGCTGGCGTCGGAGGCCGAGCGGGCGCGGATCGCCCGCGACCTGCACGACCTGCTCGGGCACTCGCTGACCGTCATCACGGTCAAGAGCGGGCTGGCCCGCCGGCTCGCGGCGACCGGCTCCCCGCGCTCGGTCGTGGAGATCACCGAGGTGGAGGAGCTGTCCCGGCAGGCGCTCACCGATGTGCGCGCCGCCGTGTCCGGCTACCGGGAGGTGTCGCTCGCGGGCGAGCTGGCCCGGGGCCGGGAGGTGCTGCGGGCCGCGGGCGTCGCCGCCGACCTGCCCGCCTCCACCGAGATGGTCGACCCCGCCCATCAGGAGCTGTTCGGCTGGGTGGTCCGCGAGGGCCTGACGAACGTGGTGCGGCACGCGCACGCCGCCCGCTGCACCGTGACGCTGTCGCCGTCGGCCGTGGAGATCGTGGACGATGGTGCGGGCGGCGCCGCGTCCGGGGGGAACGGGCTCACCGGGCTCCGCGAGCGGGTCGCGGCGGCCGGCGGGCGCGTGGAGGCCGGGCCGGCACGACCCCGCGGCTGGCGGCTGAAGGTGACGGTCGGGACGGCGGAGGGTGCGCGCGCATGACGATCCGGCTGCTGCTCGCCGACGACCAGGAGCTGATCCGCACGGCGCTGTCGGCGCTGCTGGACCTGGAGGACGACTTCGAGGTCGTCGCCTCCGTCGGGCGCGGCGACGAGGTGGTCGCCGCGGTCCTGGAGCACCGCCCGGACGTGGCGCTGCTCGACATCGAGATGCCCGGGACGGACGGCCTGGCCGCGGCGGCGGTGCTCGCCGAGAAGGCGCCGGACTGCCGGGTGGTGATCCTGACGACGTTCGGCCGCGCCGGCTACCTGCGCCGGGCGATGGCGGCGGGCGCCGCCGGGTTCGTGGTCAAGGACGCGCGGGCCGAGGCGCTCGCGGACGCCGTCCGCCGGGTGGCGCGCGGGGAGCGCGTCGTCGACCCGGCCCTCGCGGCGGCGACGCTGGCGGCCGGCGACTCGCCGCTCACCCCCCGCGAGGTGGACGTGCTCGGCACCGCGCGCTCGGGCGCGACCGTGGCGCAGATCGCCGCGACGCTGCACCTGTCGGAGGGGACCGTCCGCAACTACCTGTCCGCGGCGATCGCCAAGACCGGCACCCGCAACCGGATGGAGGCGCTGCGCGTCGCCGACGAGCGCGGCTGGCTGTGACGGGCCGGCCGGGCTAGTTGTTCTAACCACAGAGGTTGCGAACACGGTCAGCCGATGATCTTGAAATGAGGGAGGGCCTCCGGGTTCGGTGTGGA